>SLJS01000294.1 GCA_007135015.1 Alcanivorax sp.
CCGCCGTCAGGCGCACGTGCTCCTTCAACCGTAGTCCCTGCTACGGTTTCAGTCGCGAGCACGCCTGACGACGACCACCCGCGGCGCGAATTACATGGCATTTGGTGCAATATCCGGGCTAACCGGCAGAAGAAATTGGTGACAGGCACCACCTTGGCACTTTCTCACATCTTTTACCGAGATTTCTTACAGCCAGAGACTGAGCTCATTGCTACGCTGCTGAGGTCAAATACGGAGAAAGTCGCCCATGCCTCGTCCAAGGAAGGAACAGGTCAATCTGGAATCGACGCCCTACTACCATGTTATTAGTCGCTGTGTACGCCGCGCGCACCTGTGTGGCCGCGACCCGATCACCGGTCGTAACTTCAGTCACCGCAAAGTCTGGATCCGGGCGCGCCTGGCGCAACTGGTCGAGTGCTTCGCAGTGGATCTCGGAGCCTTCACTATCCTGGATAACCATTACCACGCACTGGTTCATGTCGACGCGCAGCGCGCTCGCGCCTGGGACGAGCGGGAAGTTGCCCGACGCTGGCTCAGCCTATTCAAGGGGCCTCTGCTGGTACGCCGCTGGATGAATGGTGAAGCAATCACCGGTGAAGAACTCGAACAGGTCCGTGAAGACATCACAAAATGGCGTGCCCGTCTCCACGATCTCAGCTGGTTCATGAAGTGCCTGAACGAGTATATTGCCCGTCGCGCCAACAAGGAGGATCAGTGCAAGGGCCGGTTCTGGGAGGAACGTTTTGTCAGCCAGGCACTACTTGATGATCCAGCGGTGCTTGGGTGCATGGTCTATATTGACCTCAATCCGGTGCGCGCCGGTCTCGCCCAAACTCCTGAAGACTCCGACCATACCTCAATCCAGCAACGTCTCGAGGACCACTTCGGCGAACCTGTGAAACAGGATCCCTCCCGGCCCCGGCTGCTTCCCCTGGCCGGTCCCCACGAGCCGGCCCATGCTGAACAGGGCCCTTTCGCAACCCGACTGACGGACTACCTGGCACTTGTGGACTGGACGGGTCGCAGTATCCGTTCGGACAAGAGCGGAGCAATCCCGACGGCCATGCCACCTCTTCTGGAAAGGCTTCAACTGGACAGGAAACGATGGCTTACGCGGATGGGTGGAGGCTTACCTGTTCCCCGGCCTGTAGCCCTGGGTGACGTTTCCAGCATTCAACGCTTCGCCGAGATGACACGGCGACGATGGGTTAAATACGCGAGCGAAGCGAGCTGCTTTTCCCCCTCCGGGCCGGGATAAACCCCAACCCTGCCGAGCCGACGCGCTCTGAAGTCTACGCCTGGGAGTGCTGCTCCATGCAACCCCGGGCGAACCTTTAGCAGCCAGCACATTGTCGTTCTGGACAGGAACCAGAAAAGCCTCTTGCGCTTTTTTGGTGGTGCTAGTGCCTGTCCAGTCCCTTCGGTGACTGGCTTGATCTTTGTGCCTGTCCCGGTTTGGCATCTGTGCCTGTCCCGGTTTGGCAGCAGGTTAGCGGACCACTTTCAGGTCCGGGCGTCCATTGCCTTTTCGGGGTGAGCCATCATTGCCGGCGTCACCATCGGGTCCACTGCCCTCGGGGGGCGGTTCGGGCGGAGGCTCTTCGGCGGGAAAGGCCATCCCCTGACCATTCTCGCGAGCGAACACGGCCAGCACAGCGCCCACCGGAACGCGCACCGTCATGGGCTGGCCATGGAAGCGGGCAGAAAAGCGGATCTCATTATTGTCGGCGACGAAATGCTGCACTGCCCGAGGAGCGATATTGAGCACGATCTGGCCGTCCTGCACGAAGTCCCGGGGGATCTCCACCCCCGGATGGTTTGCGTCAACAGCAAGATGTGTCGTCAGGTTGTTATCGCAGATCCATTCATGAATGGCACGAATCAGGTAGGGCTTGTTGGACGTCATGTCCGTCATGATCTACCCCTTCTCTTCATGCGGTCGGGAATCTGCCTGTCTAAAGAGGATGACGAAGCTCGCGCTCCTGCTCGGTAAGGCTCGCCTGGAAGCTGTCGCGATCGAACATGCGATCCATGTAGTCAAACATGGCCTGGCACTGCTTTGCGGGAAGCTCGACCCCAAGCGCCGGAAGGCGCCAGAGAATCGGCATGATGGTGCAGTCCACAAGCGAGAACTCCTCGCTCATGAAAAACGGCATCTCGGAAAAGGCCGGAGCAATGGTGATCAGGTTCTCGCGCAATTCCTTGCGGCGCCTGGTCAGATGCGCTTCCTTCTCCCGCCCGGCAAGAATGGCGTCCACATGGTGGCACCATTCCCGCTCAATACGCGAAACCAACAGACGGCTGTGGGCCCGGGCTACCGGATAGACAGGCAACAAGGGCGGATGAGGAAAGCGCTCATCCAGGTATTCCATGATGATGCTGGATTCATAAAGGGTAAGTTCCCGGTCTACCAAGGTGGGTACTTCGTTGTAGGGGTTCAGCCGGGCAAGATCCTCCGGCTTGCTGCCCTCATCAACATCAACGATATCGACAGTGACACCCTTTTCCGCCAGCACGATCCGTACCCGGTGACAGTAATGGTCCACCGGATTGGAATAGAGCATCATTGATGATCGTTTTGTCACGACACCCATAGTCTGGTCGTCTCCTGAGACGATAAGTTACCGGCGGCCAGAAGTGGCTCTTCCTGCCACCATCCGCCGCCGGGGAAGAACCGCTGCTAGTGCACGTCCTTCCAGTATTCCTTCTTCAGCAGGTATGCCGGAATAAACAACAGAGCAAGGAAAAACAGCACATAGGCGCCCATTCGCTCACGCTCCAGTTTCACCGGGTCCCCCACGTAATAGAGGAAATTGGTAATATCGAACATCGCCTGACGGAATTCTTCCTCGTCAAGCTCGCGCTCCATTCGTTCCATGACATGCGGCATTCCGACATTGTCAAATACCTCATTGTTGTAGCCGAAGGGGCGCGACTCATCCTCATAGAAGCCGAGCAGAAACGAATAAACGTAGTCCGGAGACTCCCAGCGAGTCACATTCGTCAGGTCGGGCGGCGCAACACCGAAAAAATCCTGAGCATCATCCTCGGGAAAACCGATTTCCATCCGGCTGCCGATTTCCTCGGTAGTGAAATTAAGGTGTTCGAGCACCAGGTCCTCGGGAATGCCCAGATCCTCGCCAACACGTCCGTAGCGCTTGTACTCCAGGGAGTGGCAACCCATGCAGTTATCCACGAACAATGCCGCACCACGTTGCAGCGAGGCCCGATCCTGCATGTTCACACCAGGGCTGTGGGGGTAATCACCGCCACCCGCCGCCTGAACGTTCCCCGCGAACGGGAGAATGCCGAATACCAGTACTGCAATTGCAAATGTTTTCATCAGTGGCCTCCTCCCGTGGTCACCCGATCCGGCACCGGCTTTGACTGCTCGAAACGGTGGCCAAAAGGCAGCACGAACAGCAGGTAGAAGAAGTACAGGAAGGTAAACAGCTTCGACCAGTCCCCGTAGGAGATGGCCAGAAACTCCTTGTCCGCGGGCTCCGTGCCAAAAAAGCCGAGGATCACGAATGACACGGCAAAGATGCCGAGAGCAACTTTGCTGACCCAGCCCTTGTAACGGATGGACTTGACCGGGTGCCGATCAAGCCAGGGCACCACGAACAGCACCGCGATGGCTCCGCCCATGACGATCAGCCCAAGGGACTTGGCCTCCAGAATGAAGTTGAAATCAATGGCACGCAACATTGCGTAGAAGGGCCCGTAGTACCAGACCGGAGCAATATGATCGGGCGTCACCATCGGATTCGCGGGCTGCCAGTTCGGCGGCTCAATCATGTAGCCACCGCCGGTGGGGAAGTAAAACAGCACCGCAGCAAAAACCATCAGGAAGACAACCACCCCGGCGAAATCCTTTACCGTGTAATAGGGATGGAAGGGAATGCCATCCTTCGGCACGCCGTTTTCGTCCTTGTTTTTCTTGATTTCCACGCCATCCGGGTTGTTGGAGCCCACCTCGTGCAGCGCCAGAATATGCAGCACCACCAGCAGGATAAGTACCAGCGGCAGCGCCACGACGTGCAGCGCAAAGAACTTGTTCACCGTCGCCTCGGAGAGCAGATAATCCCCACGCACCCAGGTAGTCAGCGCTTCGCCCAGCTCAGTGGCACGTTCGGCACTGACGAAGGGAATAACCTGGAAGGGAATGGCCTCGGCCAGGGAGATAATCACCTGCGCGCCCCAATAGGACATATTGCCCCAGGGCAGTACATAGCCGAGAAAGCCTTCGGCCATGAGCACCAGATAGATCATCATGCCGAAAACCCACACCAGCTCCCGCGGCGGCTTGTAGGAGCCGTAGAGCAACCCGCGGAACATGTGCAAATAGATAACAGCGAAGAAGGCACTGGCTCCCACGGCATGCATGTATCGAAGCAGCCAGCCGTACTGTACATCCCGCATGATGTACTCCACCGATGCAAACGCATCGGTGGGCGAATAGAACATGGTCAGCCAGATGCCGGTGACCAGCTGATTGATCAGTACTACCAGGGAGAAGATTCCGAAGTAGTACCAGAAATTGAAGTTCTTCGGAGCATAATACTCCGTCATATGCTTGCGCATGGCCTCGGAGACCGGCAGACGCGCGTCCACCCAGTCAGCCAGAGCCTTCCCCATAGCCATTATGCGGTATCCCCTTCTTCAGAACCGATGATGACGACGTCTTCACTCAGGTAGGAATGCTCCGGAACCACCAGGTTGGTAGGCGCCGGCACACCACGGTAAACACGCCCCGCAAGATCAAACATGGAACCATGGCATGCGCAGTAGAAGCCGCCGTGGTCCAGGCGCGGAGTAGGCTCCGCATTGTACGCGGGCGAACAGCCCAGATGGGTGCAGACCCCGGTCAGCACCAGGATCTCGGGCCTTATGGAGCGATAATTGTTGCGCGCATACTCGGGCTGCTGCTCCTGTTCCGAGTCCGGATCGGCCAGCACTCCCTCGTCCACGATCCGCTCCAGACCTTCCAGCATGTCTTCGGTACGGCGGATGACCCAGACCGGGCGACCACGCCAGCCGCGGGTGACCCGCTGGCCGGGCTCAAGCTTGCTCACATCCACTTCCACCGGAGCCCCCGCGTGCTCGGCACGGGCACTGGGCTGCCAGGAACGGACAAAGGGAACCGCCAGACCCGCTACCCCAACCGCTCCTACGGCCGCTGTAACGCCAATCAAGAAGGTGCGGCGACCATTGTTAACGCCGTCATTGCTCATTGAGATGTTCTCCCCTGATTACCCCGATGGGGGGCTCACCAGCCAATCCGAGATGTGTGCCCTGCGTTCCGGCCGGCCGCAGGCGCGCAAATGGTAATGAAAAACCCCTGTTCTGGCAACCGGAAGCGACCGCCAAGGCTAGGCTAAATCACTGATTTGCGCACAAAAAAGCCCAGCCTGGGCTGGGCTTTTCCGGCTGCTGTCGATCTGTCAGCGCTTCGAGTACTGCGGACGTTTGCGCGCCTTGTGCAGCCCGACCTTCTTGCGCTCCACGCCCCGCGCGTCACGGGTAACGTAGCCTGCCTCGCGCAGCTGCGGACGCAGGGTCTCGTCGTATTCCATGAGCGCCCGGGAAATGCCGTGGCGAATGGCGCCGGCCTGGCCGGTGTTCCCGCCGCCGCTTACCGTGACCTTCAGATCAAACCGGTCCGCGGCGCCGACCAGCTCCAGCGGCTGGCGAACAACCATCTGTGCCGTTTCGCGACCGAAGTAATCTTCCAGCGTGCGGCCGTTGATCATGATCCTGCCGCTGCCCGGGCGGAGAAACACCCGCGCCGAGGAGGATTTGCGCCGGCCGGTTCCATAGTTGCTTGCTGACGTCGTCATCTGTACCAACCCCTTCAGAGTTCCAGCGACTGCGGCTGTTGCGCAGCATGCGGATGGGCATCACCCGCATATACCTTGAGCTTTCCGAGCATGGCCCGGCCCAGCGGATTGCGGGGCATCATGCCCTTGACCGCCAGCTCGATGGCCCGTTCGGGCTTGCTGGCAATCAATTTCTCGAAATTCACTTCGCGGATACCGCCCGGATAGCCGGTATGGCGGTAATAGCGCTTCTCGGAGGCCTTCCTGCCGGTCACATGAACCTTCTCGGCATTGATGACCACGATGTAGTCGCCGGTATCCACATGGGGCGTGTACTCGGGCTTGTGTTTGCCCCGCAGGCGCGATGCAATCTCGCTGGCCAGACGCCCCAGGGTCTTGCCGGCCGCGTCCACCACATACCAGTCGCGCTGCACAGTTTCCGCTTTCGCGCTGTAGGTCTTCATGAAATTTCGCCCCAGATTCAGGAGATTACGGTTGATTTCCCGCCGGCAGCGGGCCGCCGCGGCAACGGGAGCGCGAATTGTAATGGAGGGCCCGGGGGAAGACAAGGGAAACGCCGCATGGTCCGTCCGCCACAGGCCCGGAAAAGCCGGCCTTCGTCCCTGCCCGGTTCATGCCGTGCCTGTCCTGAATCAGTCCGTGCCTGTCCCGGTTCAGCGGTCCCGGTTCAACGCGGTTTGTGCCTGTCCAGATCTTCTGTGGTCCAGATCTTCTGTGCCTGTCCAGGTCTTCTGTGCCTGTCTCGATTCAGCAGCAGGGTTTGTGCCTGTCCGGATTCAGGCATAGCCGCAGTGGAACCCGAACGGCACGTGATTGCGAAGCGGCACCGCCGCCACCTCCTCCAGGTTCTCGCTGCGGGCGTCGAGCAGGACCACTTCGCTGCGGTGGGTGTCGGCGTCATAGACCACCGCGCACAGCCAGCCGTCGCCTTCCGCCGGGCCACCGGGCACGAACACCGCCTCCGATGTAAACCGGCCCGGCCCCAGTTCATGGACGCTGACCCGGCCGGTTTCCTGGTCCAGCCGCTGGATGCCGTTGAAGAAACCCGGCGTCTGGCCGGGCAGCACGGCCGTGCTGTAGAGATAGCGCGTGGCCCCGCCGCTGTAGCGCTGGTCCCACTGGGGAAACTCCACGCTGGCCTCCACCGGCAGCGCCTGCTGGCGACAGCCGCCGGTGCGCAGGTTCAGCCGCAGGCGCCAGGGCTGGCCCGCCTGCGGGCTGGCGGAAGTAAACACATTGCGCAGGGCCTCGTTGACGCCGAAGTCCTCGTAACGGACCAGATCCACCACCACCTCGTCACCCTCGTCCCGGCAATTGCCGAAATGAAAGACCGCGAAGGGGTCATCCAGCTCGAAGCTGCGCACCACCTGGAGGGTCTCCAGCGACACCACATGGGCACGGATGCCGCACTCGGGCCGCCAGACCAGGGAGCCGTCAAAAGAGCGGAACCCGAGCAGAAAGGGCGCCAGCCGCTCCATGACCACCGGATGCTCCACAAGGATCAGATGGCGCTCGCTCATGCCCGCGTCATGAAAGAAGCCCGCCCGCCGCAGGGGAATGTGCGTCTTGCGGCGCATGCGCCCGGTTGGCGATAGCTCGTAGAGGTTCAGCCGCGGGCCGGTGATCCCCATGCCCACACCGTGGTTGTAGATCCGGCCGGTGCCGGGATGCACCTTCGGGTGGGCACTGAAGGGCTCCCAGGGCCGCAGCCTGCCCTCGAAACCGTGTTCGCCGCGCGTGTCCAGGGTCTCCGGGTCCAGTTCCCAGGGCCGACCTCCCTCCCAGAGCGCGAGGAGCCGGTCCTTGATGCGCAGCACATTGGTATTGGCGCAGTTGGCCGGAGGCCGGCCGATGTTGGCGCGCCAGCCGCCGGGTGCATTGTGGCCGAAGCTGCGGTAGACGATCCGCTGCTCCCGGGTTTCGCGCAGATACTTGGGGGTGCGTACATAACGATTGCGATACCAGGCTCCCTCGTCGGTAAAGGTCAGCGCATGCACCATGCCGTCCCCGTCGAACCAGTGACCGAACTCTTCTCCCCCGATCCGGTTGCGTCCGGGACCGATGCGGTAGAAGGTGCCGCGCACCGACTCGGGAATGCGGCCACGGATCTCGTGCCGGGGGATCCTGTACGAGAACTCCTCTTCCAGTGCCTCGAAACCACCCACGTGGGCCAGAAGGCCCTCCGGGTCCGCCTGCCGGACCCGGTCCGTGCCACGGTGTCGCGCCATGCCCTGTGCCATGATCACCCCTGTATTCAACTGTTTGCATAAAGACTATACTCAACTTGTTGCATAGAACAAGCCCCGCGTTCCCGTTTCACTGTATCCACCCTGGCCTACCCCGACAGGACCGCCGCTACGGTGGGCCCGCCTTTCCCCTGCCCCGACGGGCCGCTATGATGCGGACCTTCTCGGACCAGCGCGCAACAGGGGGACATTTCCGTGGAATACCGCCGTCTCGGACGCACCGATCTGGAAGTCAGCGCCATCGGCCTGGGCACCATGACCTGGGGGGAACAGAACACCCGTGAAGACGGTTTCGCCCAGATGGACATGGCCCTGGACTACGGGGTGAACTTCTTCGACACCGCCGAGATGTACTCGGTGCCCACCCGCGCGGAAACCGCCGGCAGCACCGAGCGCATCATCGGTGAGTGGTTTGCCCGCACCGGCAACCGCGAGCGGGTCATCCTCGCCACCAAGGCCACCGGGCCGGGCAAGTGGATCAGCCATATCCGCGGCGGCCCGCGGCTCAACCGCGAACACCTGTTCGAGGCGGTCGAAGGCAGTCTCCGGCGCCTGCAGACCGACGTCATCGACCTCTACCAGCTGCACTGGCCGGATCGCTTCACCAACTTCTTCGGCAAGCTGGGCTACCGCCACCGCCCGGACGAGGTCTACACGCCCATCGCCGAGACCGTGGAGGCGCTCGATGAACTCGTGAAACAGGGCAAGATCCGTCACTACGGCCTGTCCAACGAGACCCCCTGGGGCACCATGAAATACATCATGGAAAGCGAGCGCCTCGGCGCGCCGCGGCCGGTATCCATCCAGAACCCCTATTCGCTGCTCAACCGCAGTTTCGAGGTGGGCCTGGCGGAAGTGGCACACCGCGAGGATGTGGGCCTGCTGGCCTACTCACCGCTGGCCTTTGGCATGCTCACCGGAAAATACCTGGCGGGACAGTGGCCCGAAGGCGCCCGCCTGAGTCTCTTCAAGCAGTTTTCCCGCTATACCAACCCCCAGGCCATGGCGGCGGCGGAAAAATACTGTGCGCTCGCCCGGCGCCACGGGCTCAATCCGGCGCAGATGGCCCTGCAGTACGTGACCAGCCGGCCCTTCGTGACCAGCAACCTGGTGGGCGCGACCAGCCTGGAGCAGCTGCGCGAGAATCTGGAAAGCACCCGGGTGGAACTTGACCAGGCGCTGCTCGAGGAACTGGAAACCCTTCACGCCGAACATCACTATCCCGCGCCCTGAATGGCGCGCCCCGGACCCCCCCCCGCCGGAGCAGGTCACGTTATTTTCCTCCGGCGGGAACCCGGGGGTTGAAGCAGGCCGCTATCGGCACCATGGTTCCCCTGAAAGGCTACCGAAAACCAACAGGGGAAGCTCCATGGAAAAGCTCTGGATTCTCGTCGCCGAAAGCACCCGCGCACGCCTTTTCGAAGCAAACAGCCTTCTCAAGCCTCTTTCAGAAATTCATGAGTTCCAGTTTCCCGAAGGGCGACTCCACGGGGGCGACGTGTACGCGGACCGGCCCGGGCGCCAGTTCGACCGCATGGGCGAAGGACGCCACGCCATGGAGAGCCCGGATATCAGGGAGCAACAGCATCGACAGTTTTCCCACGAAATCGCCGAACACCTGGAAAAGGGGCGCCTCAAGAATGCCTTCGCCAGACTGATCCTCATCGCACCGCCGGACTTTCTCGGCAGTCTTCGCGAGCACCTGAGCGAGCCCCTGAAGAAGCAGGTGGAGCGGACCATTCACAAAAACCTGGTGAATGCCGCGCCGGAAAAGATCCACAGCTATATCTTCTGAGCCCCGACACGCCACCGCCACCGGAGGGGCTCCGCCATGGAATTTCCACTGACTGTGCCGCAGTGGATGCTGGCCAGCCTGGTGGTGCTCTGCGGCACCCTGGTGCAGGGCAGTATCGGCTACGGCGTGGGGTTAATCGGAGCGCCGCTGCTGTTTCTGATTCATCCCATCCTGGTACCGGCACCGGTGGTGGTGATCGGCATGGTGGTTCCGGGACTGATCCTGCTGCGCGAATGGCGAGCAGTGCGCCCGGCCGAAGTGGCCTGGGCGATGCCCGGCAGTATTGCCGGCACGGCCCTGGCGGGGCTACTGCTGGGCCTGGTGACCGACCGTACCCTGGGACTGCTTTTCGGAATACTGGTGCTGGCGGCCGTGGGCCTGAGCATGGCCGGGCGCGTGCCCCGGCGCAGTCCCGCCCATCTGGTCACCGCGGCCGGGCTTTCCGGCTTCATGGGCACCACGACAGGTATCGGCGGGCCGCCGCTGGCGCTGCTGTACCAGGCAAGCACGGGCCCCAGGCTGCGCGGCACCCTGTCCGCGATCTTCGTGCCCACCGCCGTGCTGGCGTTGCTGGCACTTGGGCAGGCGCAACGATTCGGTCCCGTCGAACTGCTACTGGGCATCAGCCTGCTTCCAGCGGTCATTGCCGGTTTTGTGCTTTCCATTCCCCTTGCCGGCGTGCTGGACAGGCGCTGGCTGCGCCCCGTGGTACTGGCCGTTTCGGCGCTGGCAGCCACGGTGGCCATTGCGCGCGCACTGACCGGCTGACCGATTCTCGCGCGGACTGGAAAATCCCTTCGGTATATGGGGAAATAACCCGGTCCGCGACGGAAAACGCCACGGACCGCTGGCCCCGCCGAAGGGCCTCCCGGACCGGCACGAGGTGTACAGAACCATGGCAAGGGAACCGCTGTCCGTTGTAATCGCCGACCCCTCACGGCTGGGCAGCCGTGTACTCGAACAGATCCTCGCCCCGCTGGTTTATCTCATTCCCTGCCGGGACAGTGCCGAAGTCCGCGCCGCACTCGCCGACAACCCGGATCTGCTGCTCGTCACCCATAACTGGCCCGAACTGGATACACTGCTTGCCGACCTGGCTCGGCAGCGCCCGGACTTCAGGGTCCTGCTGCTGGCCAGTCCGGACACGGACCCGAGCCGCCTGGCCAGCCTTTGCGAGCAACATGGCGCCGGGGTGCTGTACCGGCCCTTCGAGCCACCACAGGTGCTGCGCGAAGTCCTCCACGCCCTGGCCAGCCCCCCGGATTCCGGCGAGCATGAAACCGCCACGCCTCCCCCTCCGGAGGAACTTGCCGGGCCGGAACTGCTGGAGCGGGACCTGGCCTTCTGCCGCCGTCACCGCCTTTCCCTGTCGGTGATTGCATTGCGCGTGGACGGGCACGCGGCACTGGCGCTGGAACTGGGCGAGAAGACATTGCGGGACATGGAATGGCTGCTTCTCGATACCCTGTCGGGCCGGCTGCGCCGCGAGGACAGCATCTGCTTCAGTCGCCCGGGGCTGATCGTGCTGAGCCTGCCCGGCACCCCCGCACCCGGTGCCCGGGTACTCGCCCACCGACTGCGCCGCCAGCTCGACGAGGAGGGCCTGGAAGTGCGGGGCTTTCAGGTCTACCCGTCCCTGCTGGCGGGCATTCACTGCCCGCCGACAACGGAAGCGGCGACGCCGCAGCAACTCATTGACGGGGCGGTCGCGCTCAGCGAACAGGGGCTTGCCGACTCCGACCAACAGGCGATCGTGCTCAGCCAGGCCGCGCTTGACCAGCTCGGCCTGCAGCAGGAGCCTTCCGGGCCGGCGGGGCCCGGCGACAGGGAAGACGATGATCCCGAAACCACCGAGGCAACGGCCGCCGAAGAGGAGGCCCCCGCCGAGGACACCGGCCAGCCCGACCCGGAAACCCTCTGGCGCTCACTGGAGGAGATCCTGCGCTCTGGAGAGCCGAACGCCACCTCGACCCGGGACGGCGTACTCAAGCGACTGGTGCGCGTACTGGGCCGTCTGGACGAGAACGAGCGCATGATACTGGTGGATGAACTGCTGATGGCCTCCACCCAGTGGAACGAAATAGAATGAAATCCCGTGTTTTTTCCGGCCAGACCTTCCGGGATGGCCGCAGCGGCACATGACAACAACCACGAGGAACCGGACATGTCGGGACTGGCCGGCAAACTACTGCTCTGCCTGCTGCTTGCCGCCGGCGTAACCTGGCTGCTGCTGGAGCCGGAACAGAAACAGTGGGTCGTCGAACAACTCCACGGTACGGAAACCGTCCCGGCGGAGCCCCCAACCGTCGCCACCGGCGCCGGGCGGGACAGCGCCCGCCCCGCCGATACCCCCGCCACGGCGGCACCAGGGGCACATGCACCGGAGCAGCATTCGCAACGCTACGCCACACCCGCGGACGTGGACTGCCGGCCCGCGGAGGCGGCTCCCACCCGGGAGCGGGAAGGAGGCATCTACAGCTGGTCCGATGAAAGCGGGCGAACCCACTTCGGTGACGCGCGCCACCGCACGGAATCGGCCCGGGATCTCACGCAAGAGTACGCCACCGGGCTGGATTTCTTTTCCTTCTCGCTGGAAGCCCACTCCGGCTCGCTGCCGCCGTTTTTCCGCGACCGCCTGACCGCCGACATCGAAGCCATTTTCCTTTTTCTATCCGGGGAGCTGGAGCTGGAACAGCTACGGCGAGTGGAACTCAACATGATCCTGTTCGAGGACCAGGCCGCCTTTGGCCGTCTGCGCAGAGAACGCGCCCCGGGACTGAGCGCGGCGGTGGGCTTCTACTCGCTGGACGGCAATATCGCCGCCGTGCTCGAACAGCCGGACCCGAGCCACACCTACCGCATTGCCCGGCACGAAGCCACCCACATCATCAACGTCGGGCTGTTCGGAATTTCTCCCTTATGGCTGGAGGAAGGACTGGCGGAGTACTTCAGCGACTACGGCAGCGAGGCCCTGCATCGGGAGTTCCGCCCTGCCCCCTGGCGAGTCGAACACCTGAAGCAACTGGAGCGCGCGGGGGCACTGCCCGGGCTGGAAGCGTTCCTTTCCCTTTCGCGGGAGGAATGGCTGAGTCTGGATGCGCGCACCGCCTACGGCCTGTCCTGGTCGGTGGTGGCGTGGCTGATGAATCACGAAGCGGGACGGCAATGGCTGCGGACTTTCCTCGGCCACCTTGCCGACGAGCCCTGCGTGCCCGCAAGCGGTGTGGAACAGCTGGCCCGGCACTACCCCGGCGGCGTACGGGAACTCGAGCAGGGCTGGCGCGAATGGATCGACAGCCACTGATCAATCCCCGGAATCACTCCGCGAAACCCCCGGAAGTATCCTGGCGGCCGCCGTCCCTCTGGTAAAGTGCCTGTTGCAACGCCTGCTGGTTGGCAAACTCCCGGCGTTTGTTATCCAGATAGGTGTCTTCGTCCATTTCACGAAGCTGGTCCGGATAACGCCCGGTGAGTTCATGCCAGCGCTCGAAGCGCTCGCGCTGCTGATGCTCCCCGGGGAGCTCCAGCCCCGCCTGGAGAGCAAGATGGAGCCGCACCGTGTTGCGCTCCATCATGCCGCGCAGGCCTCGCACATACTGCCTTTCCCCGTTTTCCTCGCCCGTGGCGCTGAAACCGATCCGGTGCCGCCCGATGGTGGAGAAATACACGCGCTGGGCCCAGCGCGCCAGCATTCCGTAGCTGACCGAAAAGCTCACCTCCACCAGGGTACGCTCCTCGCCCAGCGGAATCGCCTGCATCTCTATAGCGTAATCATAAGTATTGAAAGGCCCCTCTCCACCACTGATGCGCACCAGCAGAAAGTCCTGGTCGGCATTATCGACCTCGAAACGAAAATCGCTGGCCTCCGCATCCTCCGGCTCACTGTAGTACATGCGGGCCGTATAAAGCGTAATGACCGGCGGATCACTTTCCGGGTCGTAGACACAGGCCTTGATATTGAAGTGCAGGATGGTGATTCCGCACCAGGCACGAAGGTCATCGGACATTTCGAGCAGTTCCCGGAAGGAATGGTCAACCACCGCATGAATCTCACCGCGCACGGTATCCCGAGTCATCGACGAGCTCACATGAACGGGTTCCTCGAACGACTCGGCCTCAATGGCGGCAAGAATGCTTTCCTTGTCATCCAGCATGTCCTGGCGCGCCGATTCGCCTTCGGCAACGGCACCGCCGGCCACCACCAGCGCCGCGCCGGCCATTACAAACCCAATGATACGTCTCAACAGAACCTCACCCTTCCCGAGCATGCATTCTCCGCGAAAGCATACCAATCTGCCGCCGGGGATTCCTCCCACCTTTGGAGGGTGTCGCAAAAGGTTTGTGGGAGCGCACCTTGGGGCGCGAAAAACCTGGCACGGCGCCGGAATTCGGGGCCTTCGCGGTCCGAGGTCCGCTCCCACAGGCGCCAGGAGACCCTTTTGCGACACCCTCTGTGAACCGGAGTCACCCCCGGAGAACCGAGCTATTCATGACTGCCCATGTCTACGCAAACCGCTGATATCAACGTACTTCTCATTCCCGGCCTTGATGGCTTGTCCGGGCAGCCTGCACAGGGTCAGAATGAATTCCTGAATACAATAACCGGGGGACCCCACATGAAATTCCGATCCCTGATCAGCCTGGTTCTGGCCGGACTGGTGGTCGTCTTCACCGCACAGAATATCCAGACAGTTCATGTGTACTTTCTCCTCTGGGAGATTTCCATGCCCCGGGCCCTGATGATCTTCACGGTGTTCCTGCTGGGCGTGGTCGCGGGGGCGCTGCTGCGCCCGCACCGGAAAAGGTAAGCGCGATAATCAGGGTGGCAGGTGCTGCTGACAGGGACATGCCGGAGGAAGCCGCACGGAAACAGACTCACCGTCCATTGGCAATTTCCGGGTAGCGCAGCGAAACTTCCACAAGGAAACAGGGCAGGCGTCGCACCCTGCACAACCCGACGGCAACCCCTGCCGCCCGGTTGCCACCACCCGGTATCCAGTGGTGCTGGAGCAATCGGCAAACGGCCGCCCCGGGCCGCTCTTGCAACGCATGTCCGCAAGAGCGGCCATTGAAGATCAACCGCTTTCAGCCCCCTGCTGCTCAGCTTTCAAGCAGCGCGCGGCTGATAATCGTTTTCATGATCTCGTTGGTGCCGCCATAAATGCGCTGCACCCGGGCGTCGGCAAACATCCGCGCAATGGGGTATTCCCACATGTATCCGTACCCACCGTGGAGCTGCAGGCAGTCATCGATCACCTTGCACTGCAGATCGGTCACGTAGTACTTCACCGCGGCGGCGGACGGAATGTCCAGCTTGCCCTCGATATGAAGCTCCATGCACCGGTCCACATAGACGCGGGCCACTTCGAGTTCGGTGTGCAGCTCGGCCAGTTTGAACTGCGTATTCTGGAAATCGGCAATGCGCTGGCCGAAGGCCTTGCGTTCCTTGACGTACTCCAGCGTGTGCTGCAGGGCAGACTCCGCCATGGCGAGGCCGTTTACCGCGATACCGAGCCTTTCCTGGGGAAGCTCCTGCATGAGATAGGCGAACCCCTTGCCTTCCTCGCCCAGCAGGGCATCCGCCGGCAGCTTTACGTCCTGGAAGAAAAGCTCCGACGTGTCCTGGGCCTTCATGCCCACCTTCTTCAGGTTCTTGCCCCGCTCAAAGCCCTTCATGTCCGCATCCACCAGGAACAGGCTGATGCCCCTTGCCCCCGCGCTGGGATCAGTCTTGGCCACCACGATGATCACGTCGGCATTCTGGCCATTGGTGATAAAGGTCTTGGAACCGTTTAACACCCAGCCGTCGCCGTCCCGGACAGCCGACGTCTTCACGCCCTGGAGGTCGGAGCCGGCACCCGGCTCGGACATGGCGATGGCGCTGATGGTCTCTCCGGTGACCATCTTCGGCAGGTACTTCTGCTTCTGCTCTTCACTGCCGTAGTGCTCGATATAGGGCGCGACGATTTCGGTGTGCAGGCCCCAGCCGATACCGGTCAGTCCGTAGCGGGAAATTTCCTCGCTCACCACGGCACTGTAGAGATAGTTGGTTCCCAGACCGCCGTATTCCTCCGCCACCATGGGGCATAGAAAACCCTGCTCGCCAGCCTTCGTCCAGAGCTCCCTGGGCACCTGGCCATCCTGTTCCCACTGCTCGTGGAAAGGAACGGCCTCGTTCTCCAGAAAACGCCGCACCGTATCGCGGAAGGTCTCATGGTCGGAGGTAAACAGGGTACGCGGAATCATTGCATTGTCTCCCGTAGGGTTATGTCGGTCGATAATCGGATGTTTCGGGGTGCCCCCGGTCGCCGCCCGGGCCGGCACGGCGGACATCAGTGAAGCAGCCCCGGCGCCGCGGCGCCATGACCTCAGGCCTTGTGCTCGCGAGCAAGATAGTCATGTGACTGCATTTCCAGCAGGCGGCTGCGGGTCCGCTCGAACTCGAACTCCAGGTGGCCGCCGGTGTAGAGATCCTCGATGGGTACCTCGGCGGTGAGAATCAGTTTCACCCCGCGATCATAGAACTCGTCGACCAGGTTGACGAAACGCCGCGCCAGATCGTCACTGGCCGGCCCCATCCTTTCCACTCCGCCGAGCAGCACTGTATGGTATTCACGAGCCAGCTCGATATAGTCGTTCTGGCTGCGCGGGCCGTCGCAGAGCACCCGGAAATCGAACCATATCACGTCCTCGCCGGCGCAGCGGAAGGGGATCTCCCGCCCCTCGATCTCCACACTGCCGGCCTCCCGGTGCACGCCGTGCTCGGGCTCCAGGGCATCGAACCGCTCGGCCAGAAAGCGCTCGGCGCCAGGGCCCAGGGGACAGTGGTAAAGTTCGGCCTGCTCCAGCAGCCTGAGACGGTAATCGACCCCACCGTCGACTTCCAGTACACGATTGTGCCGCTTGATAAGGTCGATGGCCGGCAGAAAGCGGGCCCGCTGCAGGCCGTCGCGATAGAGTTCGTCGGGCTCGATATTGGAGGTCGCCACCAGCGTGATGCCCTGTTCGTACAGTACCTCGAGCAGCGTGGCCAGAATCATGGCATCCGTAATTTCGGAGACGAAGAACTCGTCGAAACAGAGCACCCTCACCTCGCGGGCGAACTCCCTGGCAATGGCCTCGAGTGGATTCTTCTCTCCCTGACGGGCCCGCAGTTCGCGATGAATCTGCTGCATGAAACGGTGAAAATGCATGCGCCGTTTCGCGGCAAAGGGAAGCGACTCGAAGAAGACATCCATCAGCCAGGTCTTGCCGCGGCCCACACCGCCCCAGAGATACAGGCCGGTCTGCGGACGCGGGCGCCGCAGACGCCCCAGCCACCCGTTCCAGCCCCTGCCGGCCCGCAGCAGGCGCTCATAGAGACCCTGGAGGGCCTCCACCGCGCGCTCCTGGGCCGGATCCCGTATCAGCCCCGCCTGCTCCAGATCCCGCTCATAGCGTTGCCGGGGGCTCGACAGGGCTGATTCGCCAGGCTGGGCGGCGGAGTCCACAGGCATCGGAAGCTCGTATCGGTTGCGGGGCGCCACAATGTAGCGCCGGTGCGCCCTGTTGGCAATTCAGGCGGGCTGGCCGGGCATGTGGCACAGGGCAATCTCGCGCAGCTCACCGAGATGGCCGTGAAAGAAGTGTCCGGCCTCCGGCAACCGGATCACATCCGGATTCAGCGGCGTGCGCTGTGCCCATTCCAGCACCCTTTGTGCGGGGACCACTTCGTCATCATCGCTCTGCACCAGGGTAACCGGACAGCGCGTCTGCTCCACCGAGTCGAAGTCCAGATGATGAACCGGCGGCGCCACCAGAAACAGATGGACGGCCGGCGAATCGTTATCCGCGAGAACCCGGGCGCCCCGGGCGGCCACATAGCTGCCGAAGGAGAAACCGGCCAGCCACAAGGGCGCCTGTGGCCACTGCTCGCGCAACCAGGCCTCGGCGGCAATCAGATCCTCGGTTTCACCACCGCCGTCATCAAAGGCCCCCTGGCTGGCACCCACCCCGCGGAAATTGAACCGTAGCGCAACACCTCCGGCCTGACGACAGGCCCGCGCAAGCGTGGTGACCACCTTGTTGTCCATGGTTCCGCCAAAAAGCGGATGGGGGTGGCAGATCAGGGCCCGGAACCGGGGTTCCCCGTCGGGACGCTCGAGACGGGCTTCCAGCTCGCCGGCCGGCCCGGCGATGGTCAGGGCTTCTCCGCTGCTGCGCATGAGGCTCTCCTGTACGGCATATCCTGTTTCAGTCTAACAGGGTGCCAGCCCGGATATTTCTCCAGACCACTCGCATGCCCGAAAACTGCACCCTGTTTCCTGCGTCCTGTTCCTCGCCACCCTTGCCGGGAAGGGCAAGTGATGCGCACCCCGCGGCAGACGCTACCGTCCGGCTTCCGCGACACCCTCAACGCTGTGACGGATGCATTCTCCCCGACAGTGTGCTGCAATGTGAATCCGGTTACAGGAGCTGTTGCAACCATGGACAACCTTGCCATCATACTGCTGGTTTTCGCTGTCGGACTGCTGGTCGGAACAGGGTTGAGCCTTGCCCTTTCCCCGGCACGCCGGAACCACAAGCGCCTGCGGGAAGAACGCGACCAGGCCCGGGAGAATCTGGCGCGATACCGCGAGGAAGTCGACCAGCATTTCCTGCGAACCGCGGAGCTGGTCAACCAGATGACCGCCACCTACCGGTCGGTTCACGAGCACCTGTCCACCGGTGCCCGGCAGCTCTGCTCCGAGGAAGGCCGCCGCCAGGCGGTCACCCGCTCCCTGGATCGCCCGGCCGAAGGCGAGGACCAGGGAACCGCCACCTCACCCGAACAGGTACACCAGCCCCTGGACTATGCGCCCAGCGCCAAGGGAACACTCTCCGAGGAATTCGGGCTGCGCCGGGAATACCAGGCGGAAGGGCCCTTCACGCCCGTGGACGACCTGCTCGCCGCCCGGGAAGAGCCGCAGCCCGAACCCGAGAATGTGGAACCACCCAGGGACTATGCAGAAGACTGCGAGGACCAGGGCTGCCCGCCGGATGCAGAACCGAAACAGGACAGAAAGGCGTAAGGCGCCTCGGGGCCCGTTAACGGGGA
>SLJS01000329.1 GCA_007135015.1 Alcanivorax sp.
CGCCGGCACTGGCCGGGGTGTCGCCGTCGAAAGCCATCCAGGCATGCCAGCCCTCGGAGGCGGGCAGCCGGGCCAGCCAGGGAATGGCGACGCGGCCGAGATCAAAGGCATCGCAGACAATGGCGGCGAAGGCTTCGCCGTCTTCCCGGCCCACCTCGCGCAGGGGCAGCCCGGTCTCCACTTCGGGCAGGGGCTCGTCCCGGCCGCGCCGGAATTTCTGCCAGGCACGGGCGCGTTTCAGCCCGGCGGCCTCGCACAGGGGGGCGACCTCCTCGTCCCGGGTGGCCGGGTCCGGTTGCAGGAAAAAGCGCTCGACGCCGGCGTCCCGGTAGCGCTCGACCAGGGCCCGGATGTCGTTTTCGTGTATCGGTCGCTCACGGCCCAGCCCCAGGGCCCGGTTGATGGTGATGGCCGTCGGCGGCAGGGCCGCGGCGATGGAGGCAATGCCGTCCGCCGCCGGTTCCAGGGCAAGCCCCAGTTCCTGTCGCAGCGGTTCGTCGGCCACCTGGTGCAACGCGGTCAGCGCCTGGCGCTCAATGGCTTCCGCTTCCTCTGTCCACTGTTCTTTCATGGTCGGCAAATGAAGTAGTCATTCTGGATGTTGTCTTCCAGGCGCCGGACGCTCACCTGGCGGAAACATGGAAAATCTGCTTCGGGAGTCCATTCTGCCGGAACGCCCCGGTGGCCGGAACCCGCCCGGACTGGTGTTCAGCAGGTGTGAAGCTCGGCCCTCCCCGTTGAGCCCGGAACAGCTTGTCGAGGTTAGTCTGGTTTATTAGACTAACCAGTGAACCCCTACTGGCCGGGCAATATGGAAATCGTCAATATTCACGAAGCCAAGACGCATCTCTCGCGCCTGCTCGAGCGTGTGGCGCGGGGGGAGTCGTTCGTGATTGCGCGGGCCGGGCAACCGGTGGCGCGGGTGATCGGCGTGGACGCGCCAGCACCTGACAGGCAGCGCCGGCTGGGTTTTCTGCAGGGAGAGATTGAGGTGCCCGACGATTTTGATCGTATGGGCGAGGAGGCCATTACAGGGATGTTTGAACGCAGCGATGATTCTTCTGCTTGATACCCATCTCCTGCTATGGGCGGCCGGCGCGCCCGAGAGGCTGTCGACCCCGGCCCGGGAACTGATCGAGAACCCGGAGAACGAACTCTGGTTCAGCGCCGCCAGCCTGTGGGAGATCACCATCAAACACGGGTTGGGACGACGCGACTTCCGGGTCGAGCCCAGCCAGTTTCGCCGCGCGCTGCTGGAAAACGGCTACCGCGAGCTGCCCGTGCTCGGCCCTCACACCCTGGCTACCGGGCACCTCCCGCCCATCCACAAGGACCCCTTTGACCGCCTGCTGGTTGCCCAGGCCGAGACCGAAGGCGCGCTCTTGCTTACCACTGACGAGATCCTGGCCCGTTACCCCGGGCCTGTAAGAAAGGTCTGACATGAGGCCGGCCCCGAAAACTCGAAGAACCCGCTGCACAGGAACCCACCCGTGAAAAACTCATGAGCGCCAGCCCATGATGCAGTTCCGCCCGGCCTTCTTGGCGGCATAGAGCGCCTGGTCGGCCTTGTTCATGAGCTGTTCCATGCTGTCGCCCTGCTCGCGCATCGCATAACCAAGACTGGCCGTGACCCTGAACTGCTCGCCCTCATGAGCCGTTTCACTATCCTGCATTTCCCTGCAAAGCCGCTCGGCCAGGGCGCGTGCTTCTTCTTCGCTGGCGTTGAGGCAGGCCACGGCAAATTCCTCGCCGCCGAGACGGGCGACAAGATCCCCCTGGCGCATGTAGCGGGAGAGCAATCGGGCGGCGTTGCGCAAGGCATCATCGCCGGCGGCATGTCCGTAGCGGTCGTTGACGTCCTTGAAGTGATCGAGATCCAGTGTAATCACGGCAAGCGGGATGTCATGCCGCTGGGCCTGGGCGAAGTCACGGGCCAGTTCCTCATAAAAATAGCGGCGGTTGGGCAAACCGGTCAGGGCATCGGTGCGCGCGTCGGACTCGGCGCGCACGCGAGCCTGTTCCAGCTCGCCGGTATGTCGGCGAATCTGCACTCGCAGGCTGATAATGTGGGCGAACATCAAAAGCCCGACCAGCGCCACAAGACCGATACCGATCTGGGTGCGATACCTCCACAGGATTTCCCCCGCCGTGATCTGCCGCTCGGGCTGGTACAGGAACTGCTGCATGTCGACTTCCTGTGCCATCAGCCCCTGCTCCCGGAAGACCTGCTCGATGCGGCGCCATCGCTGCTCGTTCATGTAGCCGACGGGAACCACGTCCGCCAGGATGAGCCGGATGATCTCACGCGCCTCGAATTCATGGTGATCCCGGCTCTTGTTCTGGGTGTTGTAATGTTCCTGGATCAGGTCGATGACCTCGCCGGGGTGCTCGACGGCATATTCCCAGCCTCTCAGGGTGGCGTCGCGAAAGTCGCGCACCATCTCCGGGTCACGCTCGATCACCGCTTCGGTGGTCACCAGGGTGTCGCCATAGAAGTCCACGCCAAAGCTCCGCGGCTCGAAAACCCTGTAGGGAATACCAAGCTGCTGCAGGCGGTACGACTCATTGGTGGCATAGGCGTTGTAGGCATCGGTGCGGCCGTCAATCAGGGCGCGCGGGTCAGGGTCACTGGGCAGGATGCGAATATCCTCTCCGGTGATCCCCGCCCGGTTCAGCATGGCCATCAGTTCGGCGTTCATGTAGCCGCCGCCCAGCATGGCCCGCCTGCCGCGCAGATCTTCCAGCTCGTGAATGCCCGAGTCCTCGAGGCTGATCAGAATCGAGGGCGAATGCTGGTACACCGTGGCCAGGGCAACCACCGGCACGCCGGTGGAACGGTAGATCAATACCCCGGTATCGGCGACGGCGAAGTCCACCCGGCCACCCAGGAGCTGATCCACCGTACTGATGCCCGTGCGGTACTCATGCAGGCTTACGTCCAGACCCGCCTCGCGGTAATACCCCTGATGGATGGCGGCGTAATAACCGGCAAACTGGAACTGGTGCGCCCATTTGAGCTGTACACGCACCGGCTGAAGCTCCTGGCTGGAGCCGGCAACGGCGTTCGACGGCACAACGGCCAGCACAAGCACCATCCACAGCAAAGCCCCGCGGATGGCGCCCCGATCGCCTTGCCCTGTGCTCATTCTTCCCCCGACGCAAACCGCGTAAACAGTTGAAAGCTACAGAATCGACCCCCTCGGGGCAAGAAAGCCGGTATTCGCACTCAATGCTCAGGCGCACCGGGGCCATCATGGCTTGCCGCCGCCTCGTTCATCTCCCCTTGTAAGGAATCTGTAAGGCAGCCCGTGTTAGCAACGGGATAGAGGCGCGCCCGGGGCCCTCTCCGGTGCGCCTTGTCGGTGTATTGAAAAAAGCGAATGGATCAGGCGAGGGAAGGCCCGGTTCCATCTGCGCGCAGAAGCCGGAGCGCCCCTCGCGGGAGGAACTGTCATGAGATATGAAAACGATCCCGGACTGCGCAAGCCCTTCGGAATCAGCTCCACGCTGGCCGCCATCGTAGGTGCCAGTCTCCTGCTGGCGCCGCCGCCGACAAAGGCCGCATTTGAATGTGCTGACAGTGATGGAGATACGAGCGGCGCCTCCGCGACGGGCGCTGGTGCAATCGCCTGCGGATCGCAGGCCGAGGCCGATGGAGACCGGAGCAGCGCCTATGGCAGTCATGCGTACACGGAGAGCTCCGCCAGCGCGTTCGGCTCCTGGGCCGACGCTGAAGCCGTCGGCAGTACTGCCATGGGCCGCGATGCGCACGCGGGCGGCGAGGGAGAGGATGGCGGTAGAAATGCCACCGCCGTGGGGCGCGACGCCCGCGCCTCCCACGACCGCAGTGCTGCCTTCGGTACGGGTGAAATCGAGGATCCCGACGACCCCGCCGCAAACCTGGCCGGCGCCCGGGCGGAAGAAGCCACAGCCGCCGGCTGGCAGGCGCGCGCCGAGGGCACCGAAAGCAGTGCCTATGGCGCCTCCTCCCACGCCGAAAGCTTTGCCAGCAGCGCCTACGGACGGGACGCGCATGCGGAAGGCTTCAACACCAGCGCCTATGGCCGCGATGCGCACGCAGAGGAAACCTCTAGCAGCGCCTACGGCCACAACGCACATGCCGAAGGCGCCGCAAGCAGTGCCTATGGCCGCAACGCTCATGCCGCGGGAACGAGCAGTAGCGCCTACGGTCGCTTCAGCCATGCCGAGGCCAACTTCTCCAGCGCCTTCGGAAACTCGGCGGAGGCAAGCGGCACGGGCGCCAGTGCCGTGGGTTCCAACAGCAAGGCCGAAGCGGATTCATCACTGGCCCTGGGCCAGGGCGCTCACGCCACCGCTGACAACAGCGTGGCACTGGGCAGCGGCTCGGTGGCCGACGAGGAAGACACCGTCTCGGTGGGAAGCGAAGGCAATGAGCGGCGGGTGACCAATGTGGAGGCCGGCGTCAACGCCACCGACGCGGTGAACGTGGCCCAGTTCGAGAAAGAGATCGACGCCCTGGACGAGCGGGTTGAGCAGATGGGCTCCATGAGCGCGGCCATGACCAATATGGCAATCAATGCCATGGGCCGGAGCGGTGATCGTGGACGACTGGCCGCCGGGGTGGGCCTCATGGGTGGCGAGGAATCGGTGTCGGTCGGCTACGGACGCCACCTGGACGAGCTGTACGAGGGCGGCTCCTTCAGTATCGGCGGTGCCTTCACCGGCGACGAAACCTCGGTGGGCGTCGGCATCGGCTTCGATCTGTGAAGCGCGCCCGGCGGCTTGCCCCGGCCCGGTGAAGTACGCTATCCCTGTCTCCGGGCCATGGGTGTCGCAAAAACCGCTACAGAAACCGCTGCTGCGGGGACTATGGAGCCTTTTGCGCCGCCCTCCAGAGAAGGAGGATTCATGGGTCTGCCATTGCACCGAAACAGGCACCGTACACGGCATTACGCATGTCGCCTTGCGGCAATGCTGCTCGCACTCTGGCTGGGCGGCTGCACCATCCCCGTGGAGGTCCGCCAGGCCGGGCCCGAACCGGAGCCGCCCCGGCCACCGCAACCGCCCGAGCCCGAAGAGGCCGACCAGCTGGTACTGGAGGCCACCTATCCCGGACCTTTCGAGGGCACCCTGATCCAGCGCGTTCGGGACCCGGCCACCCATGTCATCTGCTATCTCTATGTGCCCGAACAGGTCGCCCACACCCGGGAAGACGAGCGAATCGACTACGGTTCGGCAACCCTGGGCTCGATTGACTGCGTCGCGGATGGCCCCGGGCGGAGATAGACGAAGCAAACCGGGAGAAACCTGGTCGCGGGGTGCGCGGTGAATGCTTCGCGCCTGCCGCAACCATCCCCTCTTCGCTGGGAAATGGCGCAAAAGGCAATTGAGAATACGGCCTTGCTGGAGGGTTCCCTCTCCCCTGGTGAGGGTGTCGCAAAAGGGTCTCATGGCATCTGCAGGAGCGCTGCTTGCAGCGCGAAAACCCCGGATTCCCGCACGGTGCCAGATTCTTCGCGCTGCGAGCAGCGCTCCTACAAGGGTTTCTACGACACCCTC
>SLJS01000275.1 GCA_007135015.1 Alcanivorax sp.
CATCGGGGTCGCTGTGAAACGACACCGGAAACGGCTCGATCTCCGAGACATCGGGAATTTCCCAGGGCTCGGAGGCATTCACCAGATAGCCGTCCGCCAGCACCATCACCGGCGTCATGTAGCGCGAGGCCAGGCGCACCGCTTCCACCGCCACGAAGAAACTGTCCGCGGGCGTGCAGGGTGCGAGCACCGGCAGGGGCGAATCCCCGTGACGGCCGTACAGGGCCTGGTACAGGTCCGATTGCTCGGTCTTGGTGGGCATCCCCGTGGACGGGCCGGCACGCTGACAGTTGATCAGCACCAGCGGCAGCTCGGTAGCCACGGCCAGGCCCATGGCCTCGCCCTTGAGTGACACACCGGGGCCGGAGCTGGCGGTCGCGCCCAGCTGGCCGGCAAAGGAGGCGCCGATGGCCGAACAGGCCGCGGCAATCTCGTCCTCGGCCTGGAAGGTCACCACCCCGTGATCGCTCAGCCGCGACAGCGTATGAAGCAGGTTGGAGGCCGGCGTGATCGGGTAGGAACCGAAAAACAACGGCAGCCCCGCGCGGGCGGCGCCGGTGACCAGTCCCCAGGAGATGCCCTCGGCACCGGTGACGGTGCTGTAGTGGCCGGGGGGAATATCCGCCCGGGGCACGTCATAGAGCGGCACCGTGGGCTCGATCTCGGTATTCTCGCCATAGTTGTAGCCCGCCTGCAGCGCGGCCACGTTGGCCTCGGCCACGTCGGGCTTGTTCTCGAACTTGCCGCGCACCCATGCGATCGTCGGCTCCGGGTCATGACCGTACATCCACATGGCCAGACCCAGCGCCCACATGTTCTTGCACTGTTGCGCCTGGCGATTGCCCAGGCCGGTTCCCGACACCGCTTCCAGCGTATGCCTGCCGATCTCGATGGGCAGCACCCGGTAGCCATCCAGCGAGCCGTCTTCCAGCGGATTCGACTCGTAGCCCGCCTTGGTCAGGTTACGGTCGATGAACGCCGAGGTATTGACCACCAGGGTGCCGCCCTTGCGCAGCGCCGACAGATGCACCTTCAGCGCCGCCGGGTTCAGGGCCACCAGCACATCCGGAGCGTCCCCCGGAGTGCTGACCTTCCGGGAGCCGAACTGGATCTGGAAGGAGGACACGCCGAATGTGGTGCCGGCCGGCGCGCGGATCTCCGCCGGGAAATCCGGCAGCGTGGCCAGGTCATTGCCCGCCAGCGCCACGGACTGGGTAAACCGGCTGCCCGTCAGCTGAACACCGTCACCGGAGTCCCCGGCGAAACGTACCACCGCGGATTCCACCCGCCGGGCGCCTTCATCCTCAACCGGGATTCTTTCTCCCGCTGTGGTCATGGATAACCTCTGATTCATACCTGCGTAGTCCTACAGGATAACGCGAGCGACTACCCGGGGTCGACTCCGCGTATACCCTCATATCCCGAAAGGGTTGTCCCACGGCCTGTCGGTGCCCGTGACGGAACGCCGCGAATCCGGCCTCGAAAGCGAAGTGGATGCTGCGCGCTGGTGCGCGCTGTCCCGCCACGGTGCACAAACCGGGCCGAACCGTTACCCCCTGCGACACCGACAATCATGAAAAACTCCGTAAAAACAGGCAAATGGGTGCCGCACGACATCCTGGCACGCTCCCTGCGTGAAAGTGGCCAGTCCACGCTGTTCAGGGAGCAATATCTGATGGAGTCAGCAGGCAAGGCGGTCCGTATCCGCCCATTCGACCTCGGCTCGCCGCATACCCGCACTTTTCATATGACATGGGTGGCCTTTCACCTGTGCTTCTTCGGCTGGTTCGGGGTGGCGCCGCTGATGGCGGTGATCCGCGAGGACCTGGGGCTGAGCCAGTCGCAGGTGGGCGCCACGGTGGTGGCGTCGGTGGCGATCACCATTGTGGTGCGGCTGATCATCGGTCCGCTGTGCGACCGCCTCGGACCCCGCCGCACCTACGCGGGCCTGCTGATACTCGGCGCCATACCGGTTTTCGGCGTGGGCCTGGCGGATTCCTACGAATCCTTCCTGCTGGCACGGCTGGCCATCGGCGCCATCGGCGCCTCCTTCGTGATCACCCAGTACCACACCTCCATGATGTACGCGCCCAACGTGGTAGGCACCGCCAACGCGCTCACCGCCGGCTGGGGCAATCTGGGCGGCGGCACCACCCAGATCGTCATGCCCCTGGTGCTGGCGGCGCTGGTCAGCCTGGGCGTGTCGGAATTCGCCGGCTGGCGACTGGCGATGACGGTGCCGGGGGTGCTGCTGCTGGCCACCGGCATCGCCTACTACCTGTTCACCCGCGACACTCCGGACGGTGACTTCCGCGAGCTACGCGCGCGCGGCGCCATGCCCCCGGCCGGTGCCACAAAGGGCGGCTTCGGCAAGGCGGCCCGGGACTACCGCGTCTGGGCGCTGTTCATCGCCTACGCGGCCTGCTTCGGCGTGGAGCTGACCTTTCACAACATTGCCGCCATCTATTACTTCGACTACTTCGACCTGAGCGTGCGCAACGCCGGCATCCTGGCCGGCTGCTTCGGACTGCTGGCCGCATTCGCCCGCCCGCTGGGCGGCTGGCTCTCGGACCGGGCCGCGCACCGTGTCGGCCTCCATGGCCGGGTACAACTGCTGGCGGCCCTGCTGCTGGGCCAGGGCCTGATGCTCATGGTCTTCTCGCAGATGCAGGTTCTGGCCGCCGCGCTCGCCACCATGCTGGTTTTCGGCCTGTTCGTGCACATGGCCTGCGGCGCCACCTTCGGGCTGGTGCCGTTCGTCAATCGCGAGGCACTCGGCTCCGTCGCCGGCATCGTGGGCGCGGGCGGCAACGCCGGAGCGGTGGCCGCGGGGCTGCTGTTCATGGGCGAAGCGGTGGACTACCGCCAGGGACTGCTGGTGATCGGCGTGGCGGTGGTGGCCTGCGCCCTGTGCACCGCCACGGTGCGCTTCTCGCCCAGAACGATCGTGCGGGAGCGGCGCGCATTGCGCCGCGCCCTGAGCGAATACCAAAACGCGCCTTCCGGCAGCGAAACAGGCATCGCGTGATGCCGGGAAAACGGAGGTACTGATGTTCACGAAACAGCCACAGCAGAAACAGGATCTGGTGGTGATCGGCAACGGCATGGCCGGCATGCGCACGGTCGAGGAACTGATCAGGCTCGCGCCGGAGCACTACAACATCACGGTGTTCGGCGCCGAACCCTACGGCAACTACAACCGCATCATGCTCTCGCCGCTGCTTGCCGGTGACAAACAGCTCGATGAGATCATGATCAACACCCCCGAATGGTACAAAACAAACGGCATCACCCTTTACGCTGGCGACCCGGTTGACCGCATCGACCGCAAACGTCGCATGGTTCATTCCGCCTCCGGTCGCGAGGTGCCTTACGACCGGCTGCTGTTGGCCACGGGTTCCAACCCCTTTGTCATTCCGGTGCCCGGCCATGATCTCGATGGTGTGATCACCTTTCGGGATGTGCAGGACGTCACCGCCATGCTGGAAGCCTCCCGCAGAGACCGGAACGCCGTGGTGATCGGCGGCGGCCTGCTCGGGCTGGAAGCCGCCAATGGTCTGATGAAACAGGGCATGGATGTGACCGTAGTGCACCTTACGGATGCACTCATGGAGCGCCAGCTCGACGAACCGGCCGCCCGGCTGCTGCAGAAGTCACTGGAAGAGCGCGGCATGAAATTCCGCATGCAGGCACAAACCGAGATCATCCTGGGCAGGAAGCAGGTCCGGGGCGTGCGTTTCCAGGACGGCGAGGAAATCGAAGCGGATCTGGTCGTCATGGCTGTCGGCATCCGGCCGAACGTGGAACTGGCCAGAACGGCAGGCCTGCACTGCGAACGTGGCGTGATAGTGAACGACACACTGCAGACCTACGATCCGCGCATCTATGCCGTGGGCGAATGCGTGCAGCACCGCAATGCCACCTACGGGCTGGTCGCCCCGCTATGGGAACAGGCGAAGGTGTGCGCCACACACCTGGCCGAAGTGGGCATCGGCCGCTACCAGGGCTCGGTCACCTCCACCAAGCTCAAGGTTACCGGTATTGATCTGTTCTCCGCCGGCGACCTCGTCGGCGACGAGTCCACCGAGGACATCGTCTTCCAGGATCCACGGCGCGGCGTGTACAAGCGAGTGGTGCTGCGCGACAACCGGGTCGCCGGCACCGTGCTCTACGGCGACACCGCCGACGGCAACTGGTATTTCCAGCTGATGAAGGAGCAACGCGATGTCTCCGATATCCGCGACCGCCTGATCTTCGGCCGCGCCTACGCGGAATCGGACAACCCGGCGTCGGACGCCGGCGTTGCCGACCTGCCCGATGATACCCAGATCTGCGACTGCAACGGCGTGTGCAAGGGCGATATCGTCGCGGCCATCCACGAGCATGATCTGAAGAGCCTTGCCGCCGTGGGCAAGCAGACCAAGGCGGGCACTTCCTGCGGCTCCTGCCAGGGTCTGGTCGAACAGCTTGTGGAAGCCACCCTGGGCGAAGCACTGGAGGCGGCGCCGGCGACACCCGCGCTATGCGAGTGCACCGACCTCAGCCACGACGAGGTGCGCGCCGCCATCCGCGAACAGCATCTGACCACCACCGCCGCCGTGCGCCAGGCCCTGGGCTGGAAGGAACCGGACGGCTGCCACAAGTGCCGCCCGGCGCTGAACTACTACTGCATCGCCACCTGGCCCGGGGAGGCACAACACGAGGATGCCTCGCGCTTTATCAACGAGCGCGCCCACGCCAATATCCAGAAGGACGGCACCTACTCGGTGGTGCCCCGCATGTTCGGCGGTGTCACCAGTCCGAAAGAGCTGCGCGCCATTGCCGATGTGGCCGACAGGTATGAGATCCCCACCGTCAAGGTCACCGGCGGCCAGCGCATCGATCTGCTGGGCGTGAAAAAGGAGGACCTGCCCGATGTCTGGCGCGAACTGCGCGAACGCGGCGGGCTGATCTCCGGCCATGCCTACGCCAAGGCATTGCGTACCGTGAAGACCTGTGTCGGCAGGGAGTGGTGTCGCTTCGGGCTGCAGGAATCCACGCAGCTCGGCATCGAGCTGGAGCATCTCACCTGGGGCTCCTGGATTCCGCACAAGTTCAAGATGGCGGTCTCCGGTTGCCCGCGCAACTGCGCCGAGGCATCCATCAAGGATTTCGGCATCATCTGCCTGGAATCCGGCTACGAGTTGCAGGTGGGCGGCAACGGCGGCATGAAACTCCGCGGTGCGGATGTGCTGTGCCGCGTGCACACACCGGAAGAAGTCAAGGACCATTGCCTGGCCTTTATCCAGTTGTACCGCGAGGAAGGCCACTACTTCGAACGCACTGCCCCGTACATCGAGCGGGCGGGACTGGACCATGTGAAACAGCATGTGGTCGAGGACGCCGAAACCCGCCAGGCACTGGCGCGGCGATTCCTGGAATCCCAGGCGTTTTCTCAGACCGACCCCTGGGAGGAACGCTCCGGGCAGGGCGTCAACCGAGACCACTACATTCCCGTCAAGGAGGTGAGCTGATCATGCCCGC
>SLJS01000225.1 GCA_007135015.1 Alcanivorax sp.
CGGGTTTCCCTTGTTGTACCACCATGGCGCGGCGGGCGAATCCCTCATATGGGTCATGCGGCGAACGCCGTGTACCTTTCGCGATGGATGCTTGTCTACAGGCGTGCTCGCGAATGAAACCTTGGGAGCGGAGCCTGGGCCACGAAGAGTCTGTCACTGTGCTGGAATCCGGGGCCTTCGCGGCCAGGGTCCGCTGCCAGAAATCTTTGGCGCGGTAGCCCGGATGAAGGCCGAAGGCCGTAATCCGGGGAGTCTTCTACGGCGGGCACACCGTCTCGGCCATTTCCTCGCGCGTGAGCTCCCTGTCCGAAGGCAGGGTGGCCTGGTGATCCCGCAGCCAGGCGCGGATGTCCGCCAGGGTTTCTTCCGCGCGGCGGTCACGGGTAAGGAAGTGCCAGCCCCGTGGATAGAATGCGAACCGCCACGGTTCCTGCCCGCTCGCCTCGAAGCCTCTCAGCATCCGGCAGACCGCTTCTTTCGGCACCAGTTCATCCTGTCCGCCATAGAGCATCAGCACAGGCACGGACTGCCTGCCAGCGCTCAGGCGCGCACGGTCCATGAGTTCACCCAGTCCGGCCAGCGCCTTGATGCTCGGCTCGCGGATCACCAGGGGGTGTTCCTGCCAGTAGCGCATGGTTTCCGGGTCGTCGCTGGGGTGGATATCCAGCCATTCGGTGCTGAGTCGGCCCGATGGATGCACCTGCTCGCCGAGCCACAGCCCCAGGCGCTGGTACCAGGGCTGTACATCGCGCCCCCAGACCGCCGGGGCAAGCAGGATACCTCCGTCGGCGGGCGTGTCCTCCCGTGCCAGCGCCAGCATGGCAATGGCCGCGCCCATGCTCTCGCCCATCAGGTATATCGGCGTGTCCGGATAGCGCTGGCGCAATCGCTCCAGTGCGCCGAGCGCATCGTCGAGCAGCTGCTCCGCGCCGGGCCATTCGCCACGGTTGTCGGTTTCGCCGAAGCCGCGCTGGTCATAGGCCACCAGCAGTGTGCCGTCCTCGCGCAGTGCCTCACCGGTGACGGCGAAGGATTCGCGGAAATCATTGAACCCGTGCAGGCCCAGCACCACGCGCTCCGGTTCTCCCTGCGGTGCCCAGCGTGATACCGGCAGCTCCATCTCTTCGCCGACCATCAAGGTTTCTCCGTTATCCGCGGCATGAGCCGGAGCCTGCAGGAACAGGGCCAGGACCATGCCGGCATGGAGTGTTATCGCCAGTACAGGGTGCAGTGCAGAAGCCATGGGGTTTGCTCCCTGACGGGTTCATGGTTCCACAAGCAGACTCATCCGCCGGGTCAGTTCCTGGCCGTGCCCTTCCGGGGCAATGGTGGAGACAAGAAGCTCGAAGTCCCACTGTCCGGCCTGGCTGGGCGTTCCGCGCACAAGCAGATCACCTTCACCCTGGTTCCATTCGAGCTGCAATCTCGGCGGCAGTTCTCCCGAGACAATCTCCACCTTGCGCAGCGGCTGCTGCTGGCCCTGCACCGAAAGCTGTGCGCTGTAGTCCTCGCCAACCTGGGCGGGCTCTGGTTGCGGCGGATTGATTTCCAGTACCGGAGGCCGGTCTTCGCGGGTGGCGCAGGCGCTGATCAGCAGGACCGCCGCCAGCGCCACGAGCATTCCTGTTGTCGTCTGTCTCAATGCGTTCATGGGATACTCACTCCTGCGGCACCAGGCGAAGAAGCCTGCCGTCGGGCTCGTCGGTAAGTACATAGAGGTAACCGTCGGGGCCGGTGCGAACGTCACGGATTCGCGCGCGGCCTTCCAGCAGTCGTTCCTCTTCCACCTCGTCGAGCCCGTCGAAGCGCACCCGTGCGATATGCTCTTCGACCAGCGCGCCGTTGAATACATCGCCGCGCCATTGGGGGAAACGATCACCGGTATAGAACGTCATTCCGGAAGGTGCAATGGAAGGCGTCCAGTGCTTCAGCGGAGAAACCATGCCTTCCTTTTCCGGCGGGCCGATCCGCGGGCCATGGTATTCGCGACCATGGGTGGCCTCCGGCCATCCGTAATTCTCCCCCCGGCGTATCCGGTTGATCTCGTCGCCGCCGCGCGGGCCGTGTTCATTCTGCCAGACCTGCCGGGTTTGCGGATGCAGCGCCATGCCCTGGGCGTTGCGATGCCCCCAGGACCAGATCTCGTCGGCGCCTTCGTCGGAGCCGTAAAAGGGATTGTCTTCCGGGGCGCTGCCGTCGTCGTGCAGGCGCAGGGTCGCGCCGAAATGGTTCCGGGGCTCCTGGGCCTGATCCCGTTGGCGACGGTCCCCGACGGTCATGAACAGATAGCCGTCGTCGTCAAAGAGGATACGGCTGCCATAGTGGCCGGTGCCGTCCGCCCGGGCGTCGGTGACCAGAATGTCCTCGAAATCCTGCAGTGCTTCGCCGTCGAAGCGCCCGCGGCCCAGGGCGGTGGTCTGCTTGCCGTCACCGGTGGCCTTGGCGTAGGTGAGATAGACCAGCGCATTGTCCTCGAACCGCGGATGCAGGGCGATGTCCAGCAGCCCGCCCTGGCCTCGCGCCACCACTTCGGGCCCCCCCGCCAGCGGAGCCTCCACCAGTTCGCCGTCGCGAACCCGCCGCAGCCGCCCGGGGCGCTCGGTGATCAGCCAGTCGCCGTCCGGCAGAAAGGCGATCGCCCAGGGATGTTCCAGCCCCTCGACCAGGGTCTCGACGCGATAGTCATGACTCTGGACCGGCTCCGCGCCGCCGGAGCAGGCCATGGCCAGGGAAGCGATCGCGGGAAGAAGAAACCGTTTCATGGGAGAGCCTCCTGCATCTGCCGAGCGTTCAAGCCTCGCAGAACGCCCGGCCGCCGACAAGCTGGCCCGGCGTCAGCCTCCGCGCCGGCCGTTTTCCAGGCGCTCGAGCTGCTCGCGCATCTCGCGCACCAGATCCAGGATTTCCTCGCGCTCGCGATGGGCCAGCGCATCGCTGGCGGCACGCTCGGCGCGCTGCTCGCGTTCATGCACATCCTGGGTGGCACTGACAATGATGGCGATGAACAGATTCAGCACCATGAACGCCGAGATCAGGATAAAGGGCACGAAGAACAGCCAGGCCCAGGGGTATTCCTCCATGACCGGCCGGGCAATGGCCATGGACCAGCTCTCCAGGGTCATGATCTGGAACAGACTGAAGGCGCTCTTGCCCAGGGTCCCGAACCATTCGGGGAAACTGTCGCCGAAGAGCTCCGTGCCCATCACTCCGAAGATATAGAACATCATCAGCAGCAGCGCCGCGGTCCAGCCGATGCCGGGCAGCGAATGCAGCAGCGAATCCACCAGCATGCGCAGCCGCTGGACCTGCGAAAGCAGCCGCAGCAGCCGCAGGATCCGCAGCGCCCGCAGGATCTCCATGGGCCCGGTGGCGGGTACCAGCGAAATGCCCACGATCACGAAGTCGAATACATTCCAGCCGGAGCGGAAGAACCGGGGCCCCCAGGCGATCAGCTTCAGCCCGATCTCCACCACGAACACGGAAATCACCACCAGATTCACCGAGCGCAGCAGCGGCCCCGCCGCCTCTCGCGCCGCGTCGGACGTCTCGATACCGAGGATGATCGCATTGATGACGATCAGCCAGCTGATGAGCGTGCGCACCGGCGCGGACTCGACCCGCTCGCCGAGGCGGGTCCGCCAGCCGGTTGCCTGTTCTGCGGCGATGGACATGCAACAACTCCGATGATCATTTCTTTCGGTGCGGCAGTATAACCGGAAGAGCGGAGCCTGGCAGTCTTCCGGTGCATGCGCGGACGGTGGATGGGCCCGGCTCGGCAGGTAGCCCGGATACCTCGGCCAATGCCATGTATTTTCCCCGGCCGTCAGGCACACTTGCTCCCTCAGCCGTGGTTCCCGCCACGGCTTCAGTCGCGAGCAGGCGTGACGAAGACCCTGCGCGGCGCCAAGTACATGGCATTGGGTGAAACATCCGGGCTAGACTGTGGGTGCCGGGCAATTCGACTGATTGCGGGAGTGATCCAATGCGTATCCTGGTGGTGGAGGATAATCCGGATATTCTTTCCAGCCTGATCGACTATCCTGGTGCCAGAGGTTATATCGTGGATTCCGCCCGGGACGGGCTGAGTGGCCTGCACAAGGCCGTTACTGAGCCATTTGATCTTCTGATACTTGATATCATGCTTCCCGGCCTTGATGCCTGAGTCTCTGTGATCGGTTGCGAGCTGAAGCCGAGGTTTCCACCGCGGTAATCATGCTCACGGCGCGGGATACACTTGATGATCGCCTGAGCGGATTCAGATCCGGGGCGGATGATTACCTGATCAAGCCGTTTTCCCTTGCGGAGCTGGAGGCACGGGTGCAGGCGGTACTGCGGCGCAGCCGGGGCGGCGGCCATCGCTCGTTGCGGGTGGGCGATCTGGCGCATGATCTGGAAACCCTGGAGACTTTCCGGCAGGGCAATCCAATACGGCTGAACCCTTCGACGCGTCGGCTACTGGAATTATTGATGCGCAGGAGCCCGTCTGTTGTACGCAGGGAAGAGCTTGAGCACGCATTATGGGGCGAATCCGTGCCGGACGGAGATAATCTCCGGGCTCATATCCATCAGCTTCGCAATGCCATCGATAAACCCTTCAAAACGCCAATGCTCTACACGGTACATGGCACCGGGTACCGGTTGCGGGGTGATGATGGAGGCTAAGCGCACACTCCGGCGAAGTATTCTCAATGCGTTCATGGTCAGCGCAGCCCTGACCGGCCTGGTATTCCTGTTCGTCGTCCTGACCAGTATCAACCTGATCGAACGGGAACTGGTATACCAGGATCTGGACCGGGATCTGGAACGGGTACTGCGGGACATCTCCCGGCAGGGTTTCGAGCCGTCCCTGGAAACGGGCATGCTGTTCTTCGCAAGCGTTCGCGAGGAGCCCGGGGATCTTCCAGCGCACCTGGCCGGCCTCCCGGACGGGTTGCACCTTATCGACATGGAAGGGGCAAGCTATCATGCGCTCGTGCGCAGTCAGGGAGGCGAGGATTACGCGCTGCTGCAGAAACGAACCAGCCTTCTCGGACGACAGCACCTGCTTTTTCTGGCTCTGGCCGGGGGATACTTCATTGGCGTACTGGTCGCGTGAATGCTCGGCCACCTTCTTGCACGACGGGTCATCAAGCCGGTGCAGCGCCTTGCACGAGAGGTCGGCGAGCAGCGCAGCCAGCATAATGTCGCAGCACCCCTTGCACCCTCCCATGCGGACGACGAAATCGGCGCCCTGGCGGCCGCCTTTGACCGGGCGATGGCAATCACCAGGGAAGCCCTGGATCGTGAGCGGCTTTTTACCGCTGACGTAAGCCACGAGCTCAGAACGCCGCTTATGGCGATGGCTACCAGTTGTGAGCTTCTGCGAAGTCAGAACGGCCTCACTGAACGGCAATACGAGACGCTAGCCCGGATATTGCACCAAACCACTCCTGTAATCGAAGGGAAGAGCGATGCCAGGGGCTCTTCAGAGGCTTCTGGTCAGGTGCCTGGTAGAGTCGTTTACGTTTGCCATGCACTTCGC
>SLJS01000354.1 GCA_007135015.1 Alcanivorax sp.
AATAAAACTCAAGGCCGTCAGTCTCGCTCCCCGAAATCATTCCTGTTTTCTTGGCGTGCTTGGCGGCTTGGCGGGATCAATAATTGATCTTCCCGTTACCCACGAATTCTGCCGAGGAGCCAAAAGTAAAAGGAAGAGGGGAGCGCAGGGCGCGGCGAAGCCGCGCCACTCGCGGCTCGTAGCTCGCAGCTCGTAGCCGGGCCCCGCAGGGGCCCCTAACGCTGATAAATCGGCCGCGGGTCGTGGACGTCGCCCTGATAGGTGATGGAGAAGACCTTCAGTCCGGCCAGCGCTTCGTTGATGTCCCGGTCCGGGCGAACTTCGAAGGCGTTGAACCCCACCCGGTGCATGTAGAACAGCTGGTCCTGGAGCACATCGCCCACGGCGCGCACTTCGCCGGAAAAGCCGTAGCGGGTGCGCAGCTCCCGGGCATAGGAGTAGCCGCGACCGTCCTTGTGGGCGGGAAAGTGAATCGCCACCATCTCCAGCCGGTCCAGGTCGTCGGCGATTTCCGCCGGCTCTTCGCCGGGCTCCAGCCAGACACCGATGCGGTCGTTGCGCTTGCAAAGCTCGTCGCGCCGAGCCTGCCAGACCGACAGGGGCACGGTGATCGCTCCGCTTGCGGGAACGCCCTCCGATTCGATCTGCTCGTCGGTGAGATGGCGCCATTCGTTTTCTTCGATGGCGCCGTCGATAATCACCTTTTCCACCTGTTCAGCCATAGACACGCTCCCGGAACGGCTCGATGCCGATGCGTTCATAGGTATCAATAAAGGGCTCGCCTTCGTGACGGTTCTCCACGTAGACATCGACGATCCGGCTGATCGCGTCGGGCACATCTTCCGCTTCCAGCGAAGGACCCATCTTCTCGCCGATGCGGCTGATCTTGTCGCCACGGCCGCCGAGGGTGATCTGGTAGAACTCGCGGCCCTTCTTGTCCACGCCCAGAATGCCGATATGGCCCACGTGGTGGTGCCCGCAGGCGTTCATGCAGCCCGAGATATTGATATCCAGATCGCCCAGGTCATGGACGAAATCCAGATCATCGAAGCGACGCTGGATCGCCTCGGCAATGGGGATCGACTTGGCATTGGCCAGTGCGCAATAGTCCCCGCCGGGGCAGGCCACGATATCGGTGAGCAGCCGCAGATTGGGCGTGGCGAAACCGAGCTCTTTCGCCCGTTGCCAGACCTCGAACAGCTCGTCCTTGCGCACATGGGGCAGCACGATGTTCTGCTGGTGCGTGGTGCGCGCCTCGTCCAGGCTGTAGCGCTCGGCCAGATCGGCCACCGCCTCGAATTCCTCGTCGGTAAGGTCGCCCGGCGGTCTTCCCGTCTGCTTGAGCGTCAGCGTCACGGCCGCATAACCGGGCATTTTGTGCTTCATCGCGTTGGTGTGATACCAGCGGGAGAATTCGCGATTTTCGGCCAGTGCCTGAGCGAAGGCTTCCGGCTCTTCGGGCAGGTCGCGCTCGAAGCCGGGCTCGCGGAAACCGGCCTTCACCCGTTCCACCTCGTCCGGTGTCAGCGTGATGGGGCCGCCCTTGAGCTCCTCGAATTCCTGTTTCGCCAGCTCGTAATAACGCTCGGCGCCAATGGCCTTGACCAGGATCTTGATGCGCGCCTTGTACTTGTTGTCCCGGTTGCCGTACTTGTTGTACACACGCATGATCGCTTCCAGCCAGGCCAGAAGATCCGGCCAGCGCGTGTATTCGACGATGGTCTGACCCACCATGGGCGTGCGGCCCAGGCCGCCGCCGGCAAGAATGCGGAAACCGGTTTCGCCATCGCGCTCGACCAGTTGCACGCCAATATCATGGACGCCGATCACCGCCGGGTCTGCATCGGGCACGCCGTTGACCGCGATCTTGAACTTGCGCGGCAGGTAGGCGAATTCCGGGTTGAACGTGGACCACTGGCGGATGATTTCACACCAGGGGCGGGGGTCCTCCACTTCCTCGGGACGCAGGCCGGCGAACTCGTCTGTGGTCACATTGCGGATGCAGTTGCCACTGGTCTGGATGGCATGCATCTGCACTGCGGCAAGGTCCGCGAGGATATCGGGCACGTCGCGCAGATCCGGCCAGTTGTACTGGATGTTCTGACGCGTGCTCACATGGCCGTAGCCCTTGTCATAATCCCGGGCGATCCGGCCAAGCGTGCGCAACTGCGCGCTGCTGAGCGTGCCGTAGGGCACCGCCACGCGCAGCATGGGGGCATAGCGCTGGACATAGAGCCCGTTCTGCAGGCGCAGCGGCAGAAACTCCATGTCACTGAGCTTGCCCTCGAGATAACGGTTCGTCTGGTCCCGGAACTGTGCGACGCGCTCGTCGAGCAGTTGCTGATCATGTTCCTCGTAGATATACATGTCTGGCCGCGTAACCCGTTAATTTCCCGTGAATTTTGCCGGGGCGATCCCGGCAGGAAGCAAACTCTAGCAAATTCCCTATATAGGGCAAAGCAATATATATAAATATGGGTATTCGATTCTGGTTATAGGTTTTTGAGCACGCGACCCTGGGTCGCTTCGAGCACGTCACCTGACGGTGACTCCCGGCACGCAGCGCTGCGCGCTGCTCCCAGCACGGCTGCTGCGCGGCCTCCCGGCAAGAGCGGCCGAAGGCCGCGTACTGGAAGGCCCCGTAAGGGGCCGTGCCCGAAGCGACCGAAGGGAGCGTGCCCGAAGGCCGCAAAGCGGCCGTGCCGGGAGCGCCCAAAGGGCGCGTGCTCAGACAATAGCGCGTACGAGCAGGATCATGCCGATCACCAGCGCCGCCACGGCCAGGGTGAAGACGAGAATATAGTCCCGGGGGTCGCCGCGCTGGAAGTCCCGCGCCCGGTTCCTGCCGCTCTGTACACCGAAGAGGGCGGCAAGCACGCTGGCGAGCACCTGAAGGAGCCCGGGCCGTTCCGGCGGGGCTTCGGGCTCCGTACTCCGGTCGGGTTCCTGTTCTTCCGGGCGGTTGTGATCGCTCATATCCTTCCTGAGAGGGTTACAGACGAATCCGGGCCCAGTGGCGGCGGATCCAGAGCCGGCCGAGCAGGCTGGAGGTGACCAGCCGCTGTACCGCCTGCATGCTCCAGATGCCGAGCAGCCCGTAGCCGAGAACCGGACCGATGATATAGGCCAGCGGCAGGAAGAAGAACCACTGCACACAGAGGGTTACCATCATCACCGAGCGGGCGGCGCCGGCGCCCAGCAGGGCCTGGGTGAAGACAATGGCCACACCGTCCAGGCAGATGGCCACACCCGTGATCATCAGCGGGACCCGGCCCAGCTCCACCAGTTCCGGTTCATGGAGGAAGATGCCCAGCACCTGTTCGGGGATCAGCCACATGGGCAGCGCCATCACGAACAGCAGCAGCACGGCGAGGCGGGTCACGTCCCAGCCCCACCGGTAGGCGTCCTCCGGCTCCTCGCGCCCCAGCGCCTGGCCTACCAGGGAGGTGGCCGAAAGCCCCAGCCCGATGGCCGGCAGGATCAGGAACAACACCAGGGTGATCAGCACATGGGCCACCGCCACTTCGTCGGTGCCCACCCGGCCGATGATCCAGAACAGCGTCATCAGGCCCATGGAGAACATCAGCTGCTGGATCGAGTTGGGCAGGGATACCCGGATGATGTTGGTCAGGGTGGTCAGCGCCGGCAGGCGGCCCAGGAAACCGTGGTGACGGCCTTCACGCCAGGTCTGCAGGAAATAGAGCACCGAGCCCAGGTACAGGGCCGTGGTGGTGCCGATCCCCGCGCCCAGGGTCTCCAGCCGCGGCAGGCCGAAGGCCCCGAAAATCAGCCCGTAACTGAGAACCACATTGACCACATGCACGGTCACCAGGGTGCGCAGGTAGACGCCCGAGCGGTTGATCCCGTTCCAGTAGCCCCGGAAACTGAAGTTCATGGCCACCGCCAGCACCCCCAGTACCCGCACCGTCAGGTAGGGCTCGGCCAGTTCCCGTACCGCCATGTCGCCGGTGAGCACTCGCAGGATGGGCCCGGCAATGCCCAAAAACAGCAGCATGATCGGCAGGGAGATGGCCAGCCCCACCAGCAGCCCCGCATTCAGCGGCACGGCGTAGACGTCCCGGGCCTCTTCTCCCTTGCGTCGGGCCACCAGGGCCTGCACGCCGGCACCCAGGCCCAGCACCAGACTGATGGCGACAAAGGTGACATAGCCGCCGAGGCCCACCGCGGCCAGGGAGTCGCCTCCCAGACTGCCCACCATGGCGGCATCCACCAGGTTGAGCAGACTCTGGCTTGCCATGGCCGCCATGATGGGCAGGCCCAGCGCGAGAATCCGGCGGCTGCGTTCCAGGTCCGGCAGAAACGGCGTCTGTCTTGGATTTGGCTCCAGGGTGGGCCTCCCGCTTCACGGTAGCAGGGCCCCGGGACGTGATTGGGGCCCGTTTGCGCGCGCAAGGATACCAGAGCAGCGGCCTGCCGGTGAGTGGGCTGGCTTCCGGGGATTGCAACCGCCCAATACTTGACTAAAATAGTCAGGAAATCCATGACGGAACCGCAGTATGACCGAGAAGCTGATCACCATTACCGAATCCGCGCAGGAGTACCTTCGCGACCTGCTCAGTCGTCAGGACGGCGAGGTTGGTGTGCGCATTTTCGTGGAACGCCCCGGCACCCCCCATGCCGAATGCTGCATGGCCTATTGCCCGGCCGGTGAGGAAGAGCCGGACGATGTGCGCTACGAATACGAAGGCTTTCACGCCTTTGTGGAAGGCAAAAGCGTGCCCTATCTGGAAGAGTCGGTGATCGACTTCAAGGCCGACAGCATGGGCGGTCAGCTTACCTTCCGCGCACCGAAATCCCGGGTGCCGGAAATCAGCGACGATGCCACCGTAGAAGAGCGCATCAACTACGTGCTCTATTCCGAGATCAACCCGGGCCTGGCCGCCCACGGCGGCAATGTGCAGCTGCTGGAACTCACTGACGACAACGTGGCCGTGCTGGAATTCGGTGGCGGCTGTCAGGGCTGCGCGGCGGTGGATATCACCCTGAAGAACGGCGTGGAACAGACCCTGCAGGAGCGCATCCCCGAACTTGCCGGCATTCGCGATTCCACCGATCACAGTTATCGGGAAAATGCGTATTACTAGAGCCGCGGGCTACGGGCCTCGGGCTGCGAGTGGCGGGGTGCAATCCCCGCACCTGCAGGAGCGCTGTTTGCAGCGCGAACCCTGTCAACCTGGCAAGGGTTGTTCGGTTAGCTTGCCTTATCCCTTTACGAGGGTATCGTAAAAGCCCCTCTCCCTTGATGGGAGAGGGGTTGGGGAGAGGGTGAAGGCTACGCAAGCCGCACTGCCTGACGCTTTCCCGTACTTCCTCCCCCTCTCCCTGTCCCTCTCCCACCAGGAGGGTGTCGTAAAAGCCTTGCCGACTACTTCGGCGTTAGCGATGCGAAGCCTCCCCCTGCGAAGGGGGAGGTATGGAGGGGGAGGCCGCCGAAGGCGGCCTTGCGCGGCTTCGCCGCGCCTCCCCACCCC
>SLJS01000114.1 GCA_007135015.1 Alcanivorax sp.
GGGGGCGGCAGTACAACCATGCACATAATAATATTCAACAGCCGTCGTGGTCACTCACGCAATCTGCCCCTGCCGCGCCATCTTCCCTGGATCGCCGTGGCGGTACTGCTGGTGGTCCCGGTACTCGTGGGCGTGGGCAGCTTCCACGCGGCACGCTGGTTCTCCGAGCCGGTGCTGGATACCCGGATGACCGCCCGGTGGCAGGAGGAGATCTTCAGCAAGCGCGAGCGGCTTGGTGAACTGGATCAGCGCACCACTGAGGAATTGCGGGCGCTGACCCGGCGTCTGGCAGACATGCAGGCTCGGCTGGTCCGGCTGGATGCCCTGGGCGAGCGGCTGGTGGATGTGGCCGGCATATCCTCGGACGAGTTCGATTTCCGTGTGGCACCGGGCCTGGGTGGGCCTGCGGAGGAGCAGGGCAGGGAGCCGGGGTCGCCTTCCATCGTGGAATCCATTGAGCAGTTGGATCGCACGCTGGAGCGCCGCGCCCAGCAGCTGGCCATTCTCGAGGATCTCATGGACAACCGCCGCCAGGAGGAGCAGACATCGCTGTCCGGACGGCCGGTGCGCAGCGGCTGGATGTCCTCGCGTTTCGGCACGCGCACGGACCCGTTCAGTGGCCGTCAGACCAGGCATCGCGGCGTGGATTTCGCCGCCGAGGAGGGCACGCCCATCTATGCCACCGGCGCCGGTGTGGTGACCTTTGCCGCGCGCCGCTGGGGCTACGGGAACCTGGTCGAGATCAACCATGGCGATGGCGTGACCACTCGCTACGCCCATATCAAGGACATCCTGGTCGAGCCCGGCGAAATCGTCCGGGCCGGTGACAAGATTGCCACCGTGGGTTCCACCGGCCGGTCCACGGGCCCCCATGTTCACTACGAAGTGCTCAAGAACGATCGCCAGGTGGACCCGGCCCCCTATATCGCCCGCAGTCGCTGAGCACTCGCCCCGGCTTTCGCTCGGGACAGCACGGGCACGGCCGGTCCCCTCCTGCTCCTTGCCTCTTGTCTCTTGCCCGAAGGGCCTCTCCCTTATACCCGTGGCTCATAGCGGGTAGAATGTCGCCTTCCGTGGGCAGGGCGCACCTCGGCGCGGTCCTGATTCGTAGACACTGAAACCGGAAATTCCATGTTTGGAACCATTGTCAGGAAAATCATTGGCACCAGGAACGATCGCGAGCTCAAGCGGCTGCGCGGCCTGGTCGAGCAGATCAACCAGCTTGGCGAGGAGATGTCGGGGCTGAGCGACCAGGCCCTGCGGGACAAGACCGAGCAGTTCCGTGAGGAATTCGCGGCGGGAAGAAGCCTGGATCAACTCCTTCCCCGTGCCTTTGCGGTGGTCCGCGAAGCCTCCGGGCGGTCGCTGGGCATGCGCCATTTCGACGTCCAGCTGATGGGGGGCATTGCCCTGCACGAAGGGCGGATTGCCCAGATGCGCACCGGCGAGGGCAAGACCCTGGCCGCCACACTGCCCGCCTACCTCAATGCCCTGGCCGGCGAGGGCGTGCATGTGGTTACGGTCAATGACTATCTGGCCGAACGGGACGCGAAGTGGATGGCTCCGATTTATGAATTCCTGGGCCTGAAGGTGGGCGTGGTGGTCTCGCGCCAGCCCCGGGACGAAAAGAAGGAAGCCTACCAGGCGGACATCACCTACGGGACCAATAACGAATTCGGCTTCGATTACCTGCGCGACAACATGGCCTTTCGGCTGGAAGACCGGGTCCAGCGCAAGCTTTTCTATGCGGTTGTCGACGAAGTGGACTCCATCCTCATCGACGAGGCGCGCACGCCGCTGGTGATTTCCGGGCCCGCATCGGACAGTTCGGAGCTCTATGCGGGGATGAACCGGCTTATTCCCCTGCTCCATGCCCCCGGTGAAGAAGACGAGGGCGATTATTCGATTGACGAAAAACAGCGCACGGTGGAGCTCACCGAGCAGGGTCACCAGCATCTCGAAAGTCTGCTGGTCCGGGAGGGCATGCTGGAGGAAGGCGAGAGCCTTTATGCCGCCCACAATCTTTCGTTGCTGCATCATGCTCATGCCGCGCTGAAGGCCCACAAGCTGTTTCACCGGGATCGCGAGTATGTGGTCCAGGAGGGCCAGATCGTCATCGTCGACGAGCACACCGGTCGTACCATGCCCGGCCGTCGGTGGTCGGAGGGCATTCACCAGGCGGTGGAGGCCAAGGAAGGTGTGGAGATCCAGAACGAGAACCAGACCCTGGCCTCCACCACCTACCAGAACTACTTCCGGCTGTACGACAAGCTGGCCGGCATGACCGGCACGGCGGATACCGAGGCGGAAGAATTCGCCCAGATCTACGGGCTGGACGTGCTGGTGATCCCCACTCACAAGCCCATGATCCGCATCGACGACAATGACCTGGTCTTTCTCTCGCTGGAGGAAAAGAACGAGGCCATTATCGAGACCATCCGGGAATGCGTGGACAAGGGCGCGCCGGTGCTGGTGGGCACGGCCAGCATTGAATCGTCCGAACAGCTCTCGGCGCGGCTGGACAAGGCGGGTGTTGGCCACCAGGTGCTGAATGCCAAGTTCCACCGCAAGGAGGCCCAGATCATTGCCCAGGCGGGTCAGCCGGGCAACGTGACCCTGGCGACGAACATGGCCGGGCGCGGCACCGACATCGTGCTCGGTGGCAACCCGGACGAGGAAATCCGTCAGCTCGAAAACCCGGACGAAACAAAGATCGCGCGCATTCGCGAGCGCTGGGAGGAGGATCATCGCAAGGTGATCGAGGCCGGGGGGCTTCACATTATCGGCACCGAGCGGCATGAATCGCGGCGGATCGACAATCAGCTGCGCGGCCGTGCCGGCCGTCAGGGGGATCCGGGTTATACCCGGTTTTTCCTGTCCATGGAAGACGACCTGATGCGCATCTTTGCCTCCGACCGGGTGCGCAACATGATGCGTTCCATGGGCATGGAAAAGGGTGAGGCGATCGAGCACCGCTGGGTCAGCCGGGCCATCGAGAACGCCCAGCGCAAGGTGGAAGGGCGCAACTTCGATATCCGCAAGAACCTGCTGCAGTATGACGACGTGGCCAATGACCAGCGTCGAGTGATCTATGGCCAGCGCGACGAGATCCTGCGTTCGGAGGATCTGTCGGCCAGCATCCAGGCAATCCGCCGGGATGTGATGTCCGAGGTCGTGTATCAGTACATGCCTCCCGGTTCCATCGAGGAGCAATGGGATGTGCCCGGCCTGGAGAAGGTGCTGAAGAACGAGTTTCATCTGGACGCGCCCATCAGCCGCTGGATGGAAGAGGACGATTCCCTTCATATCGAAGGCGTGCTCAGCAGGGTGATCGAGGAGCTCGAGAAGGCCTACGAGGAGAAGGAGCGTGAAATCGCCGAACGGGGCACCAACCTGCGCCGTGTGGAACAGCACCTGATGCTCCAGGTGCTCGACCGGCACTGGAAGGATCATCTGGCCGCCATGGATCATCTGCGCCAGGGCATTCACCTTCGCGGCTATGCCCAGCGCAACCCGAAGCAGGAATACAAGAAGGAAGCCTTCGAGCTGTTCCAGACCATGCTCAATCAGGTCCAGCATGAGCTGATTCGTGTGCTCAGCACCCTGGAGCTGCGCCGTGACGACGAAGAAGAGCGGCTGGAGCGCCAGCGTGAGGAACTGGCGCGCAAGCAGGCCGAGCAGATGCGGCTGCAGTCCCGGGAGCCGGGCACCCGCGGCGTGGACCGCGTAAAGACCGCCGCCGAGGGCGGCGCCGGCGCGGACAAGCCCTTTGTACGGGAAGGCCGCAAGATGGGCCGTAACGAGCCCTGCTGGTGCGGCTCGGGCAAGAAGTACAAGCACTGCCACGGCAAGCTTGAAGCATGAACGCTGCGGGAGAAGGCAAGGCGGTTTACCCGGTGCCCGGGGTTCGCCTGGCCGCCGTCGCCGCCGGGATCAAGAAGCCCGACCGGCTCGATCTGGTGGTCATCGAACTGGCCGCGGAAAGCGTCAGCGCGGCGGTGTTCACACGCAACCGTTTCCGTGCCGCCCCGGTGCAGGTCGCCGAAGAACATCTGGCCGCCACGGCTCCGCGCTATCTGCTGATCAACACCGGCTCGGCCAATGCGGGCACCGGTGAAGAGGGCCTGGCCGATTGCCGCCATACCTGTGCGTCCCTGGCCCGTCTGGGCATGTGCGAGCCGCAGCAGGTGCTGCCCTTTTCCACCGGGGTGATCGGCGAGCGTTTCAGCGTGGAGTGTTTCGACCGGGCGCTGCCCGGGGCGCTTGAGCAGCTTGATACGGCGCACTGGGAACAGGCGGCACAGGGCATTCTCACCACGGACACGGTACCCAAGCTGGCAAGCCGTCGCGTGCGCCTGGGTGAACAGGAAGTCACCATCACCGGCATGTCCAAGGGGTCGGGCATGATCCGCCCGGACATGGCCACCATGCTGGGTTTCATTACCACCGATGCGCGCATTGCGCCGGCGTTGCTCCGTGAATGGCTGCGTGAGCTCACGGACCGTTCGTTCAACTGCATCAGCGTTGACGGTGACACATCGACCAACGATGCCTGCGTGCTCACCGCCACCGGGCAGGCCGGCAACCCGGAGCTTCGCGATGCCGACAGCGAGGATGCCCGCGGACTCCGTGCGGCGCTCGAGGAAGTCTTCGTGGAACTGGCCCAGGCCATTGTCCGTGACGGCGAGGGTGCCACCAAGTTCGTGGAGATCCTTGTCGATGGTGCGGGCAGCGCGGCCGAGGCCCGGACGGTGGCAGAGACCATTGCTCACTCGCCGCTGGTCAAGACCGCCCTGTTTGCTTCGGACCCCAACTGGGGGCGGATTCTTGCCGCCGTGGGACGCGCGCCGGTTGGGGAACTGGCCATCGACCAGGTGAATATCTGGCTGGGGGATGTGCAGATCGTCCGCAACGGGGGCGTGGCGCCGGACTACACCGAGCAGGGTGGTGCGCGGGCGGTTGCGGAAACCGATATCCTCATACGGGTGGAACTCGGCCGGGGCACCGGCACCAGCCGGATATGGACCTGTGACTTCAGTTATGACTATGTGCGAATCAACGCGGAGTACAGAACCTGAAGAGGCGGTCAGTGGCCAGTTGTCGGTGGTCGGTTCTGGCCCAGAGCGGTTTCTTATCCGGCTGCTGACGACCGACTACTGACCACCGTCGGTGGAGGGTGTCGCAAAAAACCTTGCAGGAGCGCTGCTTGCAGCGCAAAGAATCTGGCACAGTGGCGGAATCCGGGGTTTTCGCGCTGCAAGCAGCGCTCCTGCAGAAGCCAGGAGACCCTTTTGCGATACCCTCGGTAGCCGGAGAGACGTCACAGCCGGTTGAGAGCATGTTCCATGGGCATTGAGCCAGGCAGCAGTCGCATCGAGGTAGTGGCGGGGATTATTCGTGATCCGGCGGGGCGGGTGTTGTTGAGCCGGCGTCCGGATGGGGTGCATCAGGGTGGCCGCTGGGAGTTTCCCGGAGGCAAGGTGGA
>SLJS01000022.1 GCA_007135015.1 Alcanivorax sp.
CGCTGACATTGCGCACCACACACTCGACGGGAATCATGCGAAGGCGCTTGACCACCGAGGCGGTAGCATCAAGCAGTCGCTCGAAATGTACCGGAATCCCGGCCTCGGCCAGCCGCTCCATGATGAAGGCGTTGAACTGATTGTTGACGGCGCCCTTGCGCGCGAGCTGTTCAACCTTCTTGCCATCAAAAGCGGAGGTGTCATCCCGGAAATGCAGAATCAGCAGGTCCGGATCCGTGGTGGTGTGCACCGACTTCGCCTTCCCCGCGTAGAGTTGCTCTCGCTTTTCCATGATCTGCTCTCCTGCCCCGGCGCACGCGGCGCGCTCAGAGTTTCCCGTGTAATGTTTCCAGCAGTTCGGTGCTGACGTCGCGCGCCGCCAGCGACGCCCCGTCACGGGTCAGTACCGCAACCTGGATTCCGTTGACGGTGTGGCTGAGCTTGAGCTGGACCTCGTTGCGCGGCACGCCCTTTTCACGGGGAACACGCAGGAAGAATATGCCGGCCTCGCGATTACGGTCGCGCACCCGCAGCGGCGACTCCGCCAGGGCCGCATCAACCTGCTCCCAGGCCAGGGAAAACTCCGTGGGCAGCATGATGATCGGATGGTTGTTGCCATCGCGGGTAAGCAGCGCACGGCCGGCGTCGGGGCGGATCGGTCGTGGTGAATCCGTCTGGCGGTCACGCCGGACGACCTCCAGCTGCGGAGGCCGCGGTGGCGTAAACCGCTCCCCGGTGTACTCCATCCGCTCGCCTTCCCCGGGCAGCGGATAAAGCGGTTCCGCGCCGGTGAATTCCAGATCCTCGGGGACCTCCATGGGCTCGACCGGCTCTGCCTGCTGGTAGACCAGGGTACGGTCCGGGATCCATCCGCAACCGGCGAGAAAGAGTACACAGCCCCAGGCAAGATGCTTCATTGAGCCTCCAGCAGACCGCATTCGCACAGCGTCTGCCGCAGCCGTTCCTGACCGGCCCCGCCAAGCGGTGTCAGCGGCAACCGGATGCCACGGTCAATCAGGCCCATCTCGTAAAGCGCCCACTTCACCGGGATCGGGTTCGCCTCGATGAACAGGTCGCGGTGCAGGGGCTGCAGCTCGGCATCCAGCGAGCGTGCGGTTTCCTGATCCCCCGCAAGCGCCGCATCCAGCATGGCCGCCATCTTTGCCGGCGCCACATTGGCGGTCACCGAGACATCCCCGTGACCGCCGGCAAGCACCAGCTCCAGGGCGGTGGCATCATCACCGGAATAGAGCAGGAAATCCGGGCCGCAGCGCTCGATGATCTCGCGGGCGCGGTCCAGATTTCCGGTCGCCTCCTTGATTCCCACGATATTGGGCACCTTGCTCAGCCTCTCGACGGTCTCCGGCAGCATGTCGCAGGCGGTACGTCCGGGCACGTTGTACAGCAGCAGCGGAATGTCCACCGCCCGCGCTATGGCCAGAAAATGCTGGTACAACCCCTCCTGGGAGGGCTTGTTGTAATAGGGGGTCACCGAAAGACAGGCACTTGCCCCGTCACGCATGGCATCCCGGGTCAGCCGTATCGCTTCCTCGGTGGAATTGGCGCCGGTGCCCGCCAGTACCGGAATTCGACCGGCGGCGGCGGAAATCGTTTCACGAATGACCAGATCATGTTCCTCGAACCCCAGGGTCGAGGACTCACCGGTGGTCCCGGTGGCCACTATGGCCCGTGTGCCCTGCTCCACATGCCAGTCCACGAGGTTGCGCAGCCGCTCCCAGTCCACGGAACCGTCCGCATGCATGGGGGTAACCAGCGCCACCAGGCTGCCACGAATATCGAGAACGTCCACGTTTCGCTCCTCAGGGATGGTCGGGCTGCCCGGGCGGCACCGGCGGGCGGCCCCGGACAGGCGGCTAATGGTACTTGCCGCCGAGACGGGCCTTCAAGGGAATTCTCGGCCCGGGTATGATTCCCGACGCCGGGAATACCCGTCCCGGCAGTGACAACCGGAAAGGACAAGCAGGGATACCGCCATGAGCAAGACTGTCAGTCTGAACCGAAAAGTGCCCGCATTCTCCGCCGAAGCCACCGGCGGACAGACGATACGGCTTTCCGACTTCACCGGCCAGAAGCTGGTGCTCTATTTCTATCCCCGGGACAACACCCCGGGGTGTACCACTGAAGGGCAGGACTTTCGTGACCATTACCAGGCATTCCGCAAGGCCGGCTGCGAAATCCTGGGGGTTTCCCGCGACAGCCTCGCCAGCCACGAAAAGTTCAGGGACAAGCAGGAATTTCCCTTCCACCTGGTCTCGGACCCCGACGAAAAGCTGTGCGAGCTTTTCGATGTGATGAAATGGAAGAACATGTACGGCAAGCAGGTCCGCGGCGTGGAACGCAGCACCTTCCTGATCGACGAAAAGGGCAAGCTCCGGCAGCAATGGCGCAAGGTCCGGGTCAAGGGCCACGCAGAGGAGGTGCTCGAGGCGGTACGCGCCCTGGATCAGGCCGACTGAAGCAGGCCTGCACCGGTAGCTTCAGGCTGCAGGGCGCTCCTCGCCAGAGACGTTTTCCTCCTCCGGCGAACCACGGGCCGGTGGATTCTGGGGCCAGGCACTGAACACCGCCTTGATCAGTGTGGCCAGCGGGATGGCAAAGAACACGCCCCACAGCCCCCAGAGCCCGCCGAAGAACAGAATGGCAACGATGATTGCCACCGGGTGCAGATTCACGGCCTCGGAGAACAGCAGCGGAACCAGTATATTGGCGTCCAGGAACTGGATGACGCCGTAGGCAATCATGACCAGCGCCAGCTCGCCGCTCCAGCCGAACTGCACCCAGGCCACTGCCGCCACCGGCACCGTCACCACCGTCGCACCGATATAGGGAATCACCACCGAAAGCCCCACCAGCACCGCCAGCAGCAGTGCGTAGTTCAGCCCCAGCAGGGTGAAGGTGACATAGGTGACGCCGGCGACAATAAGGATCTCCACCACCTTGCCGCGCACATAGTTGGAGATCTGTTCATCCATTTCCCGCCACACGCGCGAGAGCACCGAACGGCGCCGGGGCAACAGCGTACCTGCCCAGGCCATCAGCTTGTCCCGGTCATACAGGAAAAAGAACACCAGCAGCGGCACCAGTACAAGAAAGATCATCACCTCGAGCAGGCCCGGAATCGAGGCCAGCGAAAGCGACAGGATCGCCTGCCCGGCTTCGGCGAGCTCACGCTCGATGGTGTCCACCAGCGTTTCGACCTGACGCATGGACACCATGTCCGGATAGGCAGCGGGCAACTCCCGGAGCCACTCCTCCGCGGAGGTGATCAGATCCGGCAGCTGGTCCTGGACCAGATTGACGGTCTGGCGCCACATCACGGGCAACAACATGGTCAGAACGGCGACGAGAAACCCCATGAACAGCAGGAACACGGACCAGACGGCCGTCCAGTGGGGCATGCCGAGACGCTGCAGCTTGGTTACCGCCCCCTGCATCAGATAGGCCAGCACCAGCGCGGTGAGCACCGGCGCCAGCATGCGCCCGAAAAAGAGCACCGCCAGCAGGCCGCCCACCAGAACGAAAAACAGGTATACCGCCTGCTCATCGGAAAAATAGGTGCGAAACCAGTCTCTTATGACTTCCTGCATGGAAGTTCCTCCGTTCGCGGCCGCTCTACTCAGGCCAACTCAGGCCAACTCAGGCCGTCCCCACGCGAATCCAGAAACGATACTCTTCGTTGACTTCTTCACAACGAACCAGTTCGTGCGGAGATTGTCCCAGATAGGCAGGGATGTCACGCCAGGAGCCCGAGTCCGTGGCGACCACCCGCAGTATGCTCCCCGGCTCCAGCCGGCCCAGTGTCTGACGTGTGCGCAACAGCGGCAAGGGGCAGGCAAGGTGCCGGGCATCAAGATCGTGATCCGTTTCCATAAATCGTCGTCGCGGACGTAACAGGGAGCGCCTGTGGTGAATTATACTCGGGATGGTAGCAGGAGAGCATATTGATAACGTTCCGTTGGCACCTTTTCGCACTACTGATGCTGCTGCCCCTGCTGGCAGCGGTCGGTGGCGTGCGCGCCCAGCAGCTCCCCGAGCTGGGCAGCCCCGGGGCCGCGGTGCTCAGCCCGGAGCAGGAGTACCGGCTGGGCCGGGCCTGGCTGCGCAACCTGCGCACCCAGGTGAACCTTCTCGAGGACCCCATGGTGCTCGATTATGTGGAGCATCTGGTGTACCGGCTCGCCTCCCACAGCGATCTGGAGGAACCGGATCTGGCCATTGCGGTGGTGAACAACCGCGAAATCAACGCCTTCGCCGTGCCGGGCGGCGTCATTGGCCTGAACGCCGGGCTCTTTCTCCATGCCCGCAGCGAGGACGAACTGGGGGCGGTGATCGCCCACGAGATCGCCCACGTGAGCCAGCAGCATTTTTCCCGGCGTTACGCGGACTCACAGCGCATGAACCGGGCCGTGCTGGCAGCCATGCTGGCCAGTCTGGCCGTGGCCATTGCCGGCGACCCACAGATCGGGATGGCCGGGCTGGCCACCAGCCAGGCCGCGGGCATCCAGTCCCAGCTGGCGTATTCGCGGCACCATGAGCGCGAGGCGGACCGGGTGGGCATGCAGACCCTGGTCAATGCGGGGATGGACCCCCACGCCATGCCGCGCTTTTTCGAGCGCATGCAGCGCAGCCGTCAGTTTGCCGGCTCGCCGCCGGAGTTCGTGATGACCCACCCGATCACCGAGTCACGCATCGCCGACAGCCGGGCGCGAGCCGAGCGCCTGGGGCGGCCGCAGATCCGTGAGTCGCTGGAATTCTCCCTGGCCCAGGCCCGGGTGGAAGCCGGCTTTATCCGCGAGCCCAAGGACGCGGTCAGTCACTTTGGCAGCATCCATGAGGGAGGCAACTCCATCGCCCAGCAGGCCGCCGGCTTCGGACTTGCCGTAAGCCTGACCCGCAAGGGAGACTACGATGAGGCTGAGCGCGTCCTGAAGGAACTGAGGGACGCAGCCCCGGACCAGTTCTGGTATCGCCTGGCACTGGCGGAGGTGGCGGAAACCCGGGGCGACCACGAAACCGCCATCGCCCGGCTGGAGGCGGTGCATGAAATCATGCCGGGCAACTACGCCACTTCGGTCATGCTGGCCAGGAACCTGCTGACAGCGGGCGAGCCGGCGCGTGCGCGACAGCTGCTGGAGCCGCTGGTCGAGGAACGTCCCGATGAGCCCCAGCTGTGGCGCATGCTGGCCGAAACCTGGGGCCGCGAGGGCGACATGGCCCGGGCCCAGTTTGCACGGGGCGAGTATCTGTTCTCCATAGGCCGGGACCAACAGGCTCGACGGCAATTGCGTTTTGCACTGGAGAAAAGCGAGGGCCGCACCGGCCTGCACAGCCGGATCCGCTCCCGGCTGGAGAAGATGGAAAAGCTGGCCGAGGAAGATTTTTTTCGGTAGCGGCCCTGCGGGCCGCGGCGTTCAGTGGCCGGCTATCGGTTGTCAGTGGCC
>SLJS01000295.1 GCA_007135015.1 Alcanivorax sp.
CCAGGGGCTTTGTGTGCTGGGCATGGCGGCGGTGGTCTGGACCCTCGACGGTGCGGCCGCCGGGTACGCGATCCTGGGGCTGCTGGTGCTGTTCAGCCTCAGCCGGGGGCTGTGCTCGGTGGCCATGAAGGATGTGCAGGGCAAGACGGTGCCGAAGCAGCGCCGGGGGCGTCTGACGGGCCTGGCGAGCACGGTGGCGGGGCTGGCCACGGCGGCGCTCGGGCTGTGGCTCTTTGTCGGCGGGGATCCGGACAGGGTCTTCTATACGGTCCTGCTGGCGATCGCCGGCGTGCTCTGGCTTGCGGCCGCGGTTACTTTTTCCCGGATCGAGGAATACGAGGGCGAGACCGCCGGCGGGGGCAACGCCCTCCAGCAGGCCTGGCGGAACCTGGCGCTGCTGCGCGACGACCGGGTCTTTCGCAATTTCGTGATCAGCCGGGCCCTGCTGCTGGGCTCGGCCCTGTCGGCGCCGTTCTTCGTGGTGATCGCTCAGCAGGCCCATGGACAGGCGGCCCTGCTGGGCGCCTTCCTGCTGGCCAGTGCGCTGGGCTCGAGCCTTTCGGCCACCATCTGGGGCTTCATGGCGGACCGCTCCAGCCGGCAGGTGATGGTGCTTGGCGGGCTCATTGCCGGGCTGGTCAGCCTGGCGGTGGGCGTGGGCGCCCACTTCGGCGGTAACGCCCCGGCGCTGGTCTGGCTGATTCCGCCGGCCTACTTCCTGCTCAGCGTGGCCCACGCGGGGGTGCGCATTGGGCGCAAGACCTGGCTGGTGGACATCGCCGCCGGTGACCGGCGCACCGACTACGTCTCCGTGAGCAATACCGTCATCGGTGTGCTGCTGCTGGTGACGGGCGCGGTCAGCGCCCTGGCCTCGCTGGTCTCCGTGCCGGCGGTGATCCTGCTGCTCGGACTCATGGGCCTGGCCGGCAGCTACGGCGCCTGGCGCCTGCCCGAGGCGGAGTAGCGCCCCTTTGGGGCGCGGTGGTCGGCGGTCGGTTGTCAGTGGTCGGAAAGAATATTCCGCTCTTTCCTCGCGTAAGAGGGGCTTTACCAGGCACGGCCGTCTATTCGGTCCCTCTCTCCTGGTGAGGGTGTCGCGAAAGGTTTGTGGGAGCGCACCTTGGGGCGCGAAGAGCCTGGCGCCATGCCGAAATCCGGGGCCTTCGCGGCCCAAGGTCCGCTCCCACAGGTGCCAGAAGATCCTTTTGCGACACCCTCCTCGTGGGAGAGGGACAGGGAGAGGGGGAGGGAATTACGGGAAAGCATTAAGCAGTGCGGCTGCCGTAGCCTTCCCCCTCTCCCCAAGCCCCTCTCTCTCCCAACCAGGGAGAGGGGGGTGTATTGCGCGGCCGAAGGCCGCGCCCTTGTCCCTTGTCCCTTGCCCCTTGCCCCTTGCCCCTTGCCCCTTGCCCCTATTCGCCGGCCTCGTCCGGCGAATACAACAAATCCCATACCCCATGCCCCTTGCCTTCGCCGCGGCGTTCGAATTTTGTCTGCGGGCGCCAGGACGGGCGGGGTGCGAACTGGCCGGGGCCGGCCAGGTTCTTCCAGCCCGGTGCCTGTTCCATGACCTCGAGCATGTGTTGTGCGTAGTCTTCCCAGTCCGTGGCCATGTGAAAGACGCCCCCGGGTTCCATTCGGGTGCGTACTCTTTCGACAAACTCTGGCTGCACGATGCGGCGCTTGTGATGCTTTTTCTTCGGCCAGGGGTCGGGGAAGTAGAGTTGCAGCCGGTGCAGGCTGGCTTCGGGAATGCACTGTTCGAGAACCGGAACGGCATCATCACACCAGGTGCGAAGGTTTTCACAACCGCAGTGTTCAATGCCGAGAAGCAATGCACCCACGCCGGGGCGATGCACTTCGATGCCGACAAAGTTCTTGTCCGGTTCGGCCCGGGCCATCTGTATCAGTGACTCGCCCATGCCATAGCCGATTTCCAGCACCAGTGGAGCGTCGCGGCCAAAGGTTTCACGCGGGTCAAGAACACCGGCCGTGGCTTCCAGGCCGTAGCGCGGCCAGAGTTCTTCGAGTGCGCGTTGCTGTCCGGCGGTGAGCCGGCCTTCGCGTAGCACGAAGCTGCGTACGCGGCGCATCACCTTGCCGGTTGCGGGGTCCTTGTCAGTGTGCAGAAAGTCGAGCATGAAAGTTCCGGGCTGCGTGGCCGTGCACATTGTAGTCGCAGTACGCTTGCGGCGGGAGCGTTCTCGCACAATTGGCAGGTGAAAATCATTATCGCTTGTGATGCGGCCTTATGTTGTCAATGCCGGCCTGGAATGACCGTATCCGCCGGTGACAGGCATTTCTCTGGATCGGCAAAAACCCGTAAACACCTGTTTTGACAGCTATTTACGCGCTACGGCCGGGAGCCGCCACTTGTAGTGCGGGTTCAGGCATGGTCCAATATGCTCCGTTCAAACGCAGCGGCCTTCAAATGGCGGGCAGTCAAACCTGCCGTGCACCCCGTAAGGCAGAAACCGACCCCTGGTAATGCGCGGCCAGCGAAGCCTGCCACGAACAGGGCATGGGTGTGCGTCGCTGCGGGATCACGCAAACACTGAAGCACAAGCAGAGCAGGCGGAATTTTATGAGTGATGAGGTTAAGAAAGCACCTGTCAACGAGGCGCAGGAGTTCGGGAACGACCCCCTCAAGGTGCGTGAATCAGACCACTACAAGGACGAGTATGTAGAGTCATTCGTCGAGCGCTGGGATGACCTCATTGACTGGGACGGACGGGCCGACAGCGAGGGTGGCTTCTTTATCGATGTACTGCGCGAGCACGGCGCTCGCAGCGTGCTGGATGTTGCCACCGGAACCGGATACCACTCGGTACAGCTGCTGCGCGCCGGCTTCGAGGTCGACAGCGTTGACGGCAGTTCCGAGATGCTGGCCAAGGCGTTCCAGAACGCCCGGGATCGCGACATGATCCTGCACACCGTGCACAGTGACTGGCGCTGGCTTTCGCGCAACATCAACCGTCGCTATGACGCGGTAATCTGTCTCGGCAACTCCTTCACGCATCTGTTTTCCGAGCACAGCCGTCGCCGTGTGCTGGCCGAGTTCTATTCGGTGCTCCGCCACGACGGCATCCTGATCCTGGATCAGCGCAACTATGACGCGCTGCTCGACGATGAGGGCGGTGGCCCCAGCCACGAGTACTACTACTGCGGCGACGACGTGAAGGCGGAGCCGGAGCACATTGACGAAGGGCTGGCACGCTTTCGCTATACGTTCTCCGATGGCAGTGTCTTCCATCTCAATATGTTTCCGCTTCGTCGCAACTATGTGCGCCGTCTCATGGAGGAAGTCGGGTTCCAGAAGATCGACACCTATGGTGACTTCCAGGAGTCCTACAAGCATTACGATCCGGACTTCTTCATCCATGTGGCGCAGAAACAGTATGTCGAGGAGGAAGAAGACCAGCCATGAGTGAATACTCCGAGGTAGTCCGCACCGCACAGGACTATTACAACAGTGATGATGCCGAAACGTTCTACGCCACCGTGTGGGGTGGCGAGGACATTCATATCGGGCTGTACAAGGACGACGACGAGCCGATTCGTCCGGCCAGCCATCGCACTGTCGAGGAGATGACCGGCCTGATAAAGGGTCTGGATTCGAGCAAGAAGGTGATCGACCTCGGCGGCGGCTATGGCGGCTCCGCCCGCTACATGGCAAAGCACTTTGGCTGCCCCGTGGTGTCGCTGAACCTCAGCGAGGTCCAGAACGAGCGCGCGCGCCGGCTCAATGAAGAGTGGGGCGTGCAGGATCTGGTCACCGTTGTGGACGGGGACTTCGAGAATGTTCCCTATGACGATGACAGCTTCGATCTGGTCTGGTCCCAGGATTCCTTCCTGCACAGCGGGAATCGTGTTGGTGTGCTCAAGGAAATCAAGCGCATCCTCAAGCCCGGCGGCGAGCTGATCTTTACCGATCCCATGGAAGCCGGTGGCTGTGATCGCGAGATCCTGCAGCCCGTGTTGGACCGCCTGCAGCTGGAAAGCCTGGGTTCGCCCTCGTTCTACGAGGAAGAGCTGGGCAAGCTGGGTCTTGAGAAGGTCGATTTCCATGACTATTCACACCAGCTGCCGCGCCACTACGGCCGCGTCAAGCAGGAGCTGGAGACCCGGTACGACGAGCTGCGCAAGACCATCAGCCAGGAATACCTGGACAACATGATCAAGGGTCTTGGCCACTGGGTGGATAACGGCAAGGCGGGCAACCTCCGCTGGGGCATTTTCCACTTCCGGCTACCGCAGTAAGCGCCGGCCACTGAGGCGCCCCGAAGGGGCGCTTTCCCGTAATTCTCTCCCCCTCTCCCTGTCCCTCTCCCACCAGGGGAGAGGGGACTGGATAGCGAGGCCGTGCCATCGAAGCCCCTCTCCCTTGATGAGGGTGTCGCAAAAGGGTCTGGGGCCTGTCCCGGCCGGATTTGTGGGAGCGGGGCTTGCACCGCGAACCCGCTCCCAAGCGCTCTGGAAGGTTCGCGGTCCAAGGCCCGCTCCCACAGGTTCCCCTGGAGAGGGCTTTTGCGACACCCTCTTGATGGGAGAGGGGGCTGATTAGCCAGGCCCTGCCATCGTTGAAGCCCCTCTCACGCGAGGAAAGGGCGGGCCATTCTTCCGACCACTGACGACCGACCGCCGCCGACCGCGCTCCAAAGGAGCGCCATCTCGCGGCCCGCAGCCCGAAGCGACGCTTGCCGCCATCCCCCGGGTATGCTTTTATCCGCTCCATCCTGGTGCGGTGATGCCGGTTCTTATTCCGCCCGGCCTGGAGTTCCATGATGGAAGCCTTCCTTGTCTCCACCCTTGCCGTGGGCATCGCCGAGATCGGTGATCGCTCCATGTTCCTGGCCGTGCTCTTCGGCATTCGCTATCAGCGCCCCTGGCCCGTGTTCTGGGGTATGGCGCTGGGGCTTTTTATCAATCAGCTGCTTTCGGCGGTGCTGGGCGTGTGGTTTGCCACCCTGGTTGATGCCCAGTGGCTCGGCTGGATTGTGGGGGGCGTGTTCCTGGTCATGGCGGTGTGGGTGCTGATCCCCGAGAAGGAGGAAGGCGAGCCGAAAATTATCTCCGGCCGGGGCCTGTTCCTGACGGCGGCGGTAGCGTTCTTTATGCTGGAGATGGCGGACAAGACGCAGCTCGCGGTCATTGCGCTGGCGGGCGTGTACCAGAGCATTCTGCCGGTGGCGCTGGGTGCGTCCCTGGGCATTCTGCTGCTGACCGGCCCGGCGCTGTGGCTGGGCCACCGGTTTGCTGATCTGTTGCCGATGCGCACGCTGAATATCCTGGCCTCGGTGCTGTTCTTCCTGCTTGCCGCCTGGATGCTCCTCGGCGCGGCAGGCTGGCTGCCGGAGGGCATTCTTCCGGACCTTGGCGAACGCTTCGAGGTGCTCGAAACGTAGGGCACTCGCAGGGGCAAGGGGCAAGGGACAAGGGACAAGGGACAAGGGACAAGGG
>SLJS01000249.1 GCA_007135015.1 Alcanivorax sp.
CGCGAGTGTATGAGCGGCAACCGGATCACCTTTCTCTGCATGGGCTCGTAGTTCATCGACGTCACGATCAGCATACCTACTTACATCGCGCCAAGGTTCAAATGTCATGGCCAATGAGCTAGCGTTTGATACCCAAGGCATGCAGGCCAGCGCAGCGATAAGAAAAACGGAGATATAGGAATAAGGATGTCCTGCGGTTCTATATGACAACATAGCTTATTACCATTCAAGCTCGTCATGGACCGTTTGCGGAAGAATGCACCGACCCCTGACCCGTCGTGGCAAGGCGCACTGATCAAGGTGCGCCAGGGCAATCAGCGGTCCGGCATCAGCGATCAGGCAGCTCGTCATCCAGATCCTCCAGTTCCTTCTGGAGCTCGTCAGGCGGATAACGCACCACAGGCACGTCCTGTGTTGCGCAAAGCTCAATGAAGTCTTCGCGATTCATTTCCGCAAGCCGTGCCGCCTTGCCGAGGCTTACAACTTCCATGTCAAAAAGCTTGAGAGCCAGCGCGGCCATGATGCCCTCGCGTACCAGCAGCTCATCAAAGGGTACCGCCAGAAATACAGGACGCCCATGCCGCACCACCAGGGCAAGCTTGCCGGCTTCAGCGCCCCGGACGAGATCCCCGGTACGATCCCGTAGATCGCGTATGCTGAAGGTCTCCATGGTCCGCTCCGTACGAATATTTATGCCACAAATATGGGCACAATATGGAAGGGCGTCAACCCTTCCCGGATTGGCTCTGGACCTGATGAAGCTCTGACCTGGGGGCTCAGACCGTGGCCGCAGTCACCGTGTTGGCACCCTCCTCGTCCTGGATCCGACGCCAGGGGCGAAGCTGTTCCAGCTCGAAGGCCAGTTCCAGCAGGGTGCGTTCGCCTCCGGACGCGCCGGACAGATGCACGCCGATGGGCAGGCCTTCCCGGCTCTCTCCCATGGGCAGAGACATGGCCGGAGTACCCGAGACATTGTTGATGGGGGTGAAACCCACCCAGGCCGTCAGGCGCTCGATCAGTTCCTCGAAAGGCACGGACGGATTGAGCCAGCCCAGCCGGGGCGTGACATGGGCCAGTACCGGCGAGAGCACCACGTCCTGCTGCTGGAAATGGCGCTCGTAATGCCGGCGCACCTGTCGAAAACGGTACAGCATCTGCGGCGTGCGCCAGCCACTTCTGCGGTAATGGGCCCTGAGGCCCTTGCTGAGGCCGTCCACCCGGTCCGGGTCGAAATCCGGGCTCAGGATGCGCCGACCGAAGGTGCTCAGGCTCCAGGAAAGAAAACCCCAGTACAGCAGGAAGTCCTCGCGAAAACTCAGCGGCACCGGTGCATCAATCGGCTCGACCCGATGACCCTGGCTCTCCAGCAGCCGTGCCGTCTCCAGCACCGTCTCCCGTGTCTCGTCACAGGTGGCCTGGCCGTTGATGGAATCCAGCACCACGCCCACGCGCAGCCGTTTGCGGCCCGGGCCTTCCACGCGGCCCACCGGCGGCAGGCGGCGGTTGCGGTGATACGCCTCGGCGCCGTAAAAGAACGCGGCCGTATCCCGCACGGAACGGGTCACCACGCCCTCGCCCACCACGTTCACCGGCAGCGACCGGGTCATTTCACTGTCCACGAAACGTCCCCGTGAGGGCTTCAGCCCCACCAGCCCGCAGCAGGCGGCGGGAATCCGGATCGAGCCGCCGCCGTCATTGGCGTGGGCGATCGGCAGGGCCCCGGCCGCGACCAGCGCGCCGGCGCCGCCCGAGGAGGCGCCGGGGGAATGGTCGGTGTGCCAGGGGTTGCGGGTCGGCGGCTCATGCTCGAACTCGGTGCTGGCGCTGAAGCCGAACTCGGGAAGGCGGCTCTTGCCCAGCAGCGTGAAACCCTGGGCCAGATACTGCTTTGCAAAGGCACCGTGATCCTTCGCCGGCGACGGATACAGCACCGCTGCCGAACCGTGACGGGTGGGCCAGCCCCGCACATCAGTGTTGTCCTTGATCAGGGTGGGTACACCGGCGAAAACGCCCTCTCCCGGGCGTTCCGGAACCTGCTCCAGGGCCTGCTCGAAAGCCGCCAGCTCCACGCCACGCAGTCGGGGCTCCACCTGCTCGATGCGCCTGACGGCCGCCTCGACGGCCTCCCGGGGGCTGATCTCCCCACGACGGATCCGCTCCGCCACGCCCACCGCATCGTCGTCACCCAGCGCATCATCGCCGAATGCATGTACGCGTTTTTCCGCCATATCCGCTTTCCCCTCAGCAATCATTCTTCCAGCGCAACACCGGAAAATCCATCGTCCTTCCGGAAATTGGCACGATAGTGCAAATCTGTTGGGCACACAATTCAACCAGGCGTTTTTGGCCCAGAGAGATGCGCGCCCGAAAGGACGCGCAGCCGCGGGCTACGGGCCACGAGCCGCTAGTAAAGAAGGGTCTATGGCACATGCAGGAGCGCTGCTTGCAGCGCGAACGCGAATAGCACCGAATTCTCACCTGCGTACCCGCAGCTCGAAGCCCGCGGCCCGCGGCTGCGCCCCGAGGGGGCGCTACACAAACCCCCAGCCCGCTCCCCGGTAGGTGGGCACGCGCTCGGCCACCCTGCCGTCCTGGAGCAGCAGCAGTTCATCGAAACGCTCACAGAGCTCGCCGGCCTTGGCATGACGGAAGAATACCGGCTCGCCGGGCGCCGGCAGATTGGGGCCGCGCAGCGGGGTCTGCACTTCGCCGGCGCCCTCGTTGGGATCCAGACTCAGCCCTTCCGGCCAGACCGGCTGCGGGACGCGTTCCGGGCCGGGTACGCCGGAGGCGATATAGCCGCCGCCCAGGCAGGTGATACAGCCCTCATCCGGCTGTCGCACCACCTCCAGGGCAAACAGCATGGCCGGTGCGTGCCGGAATGCCTTGTAATGGTCGAACAGCAACGGACTGTACAGGCCGCTTCCCGCGGCCACTTCGGTCACAGAAGGGTCTTCACGGGTGCTTTCCAGGCTGCCGGTCCCGCCGCCGTTGACAAAGCGCAGCTGCGCCCCGGCGGCCCGCAGCGCCTCCACCACCTCCCCACGCAGGCGCTGCAGCCGAGGGATGGAACGACGCTTGAGCGCCCGTATGGCAAGGTTCTTGAGTCGCTGACCGGGCATGCGGTCTCCGAGGCCGGCAATCTGGGCCTCATAGCCCATCAGCCCTTCCAGGCGCACGCCCTGCTCGCGCGCAATGACCCGGTAAAGCGCCACGGCCTCCTCCGCCGTGCGCACCGGCGAACGCCAGACACCGAAATTCAGCCCGGGAAGCCGCAGGGACATGTCCACTTCCATGCACAGGGGGACTTCCACGCCCTCCTGCCGGGCCACCGCCGCGATCCGCTCCACATGAAAGGGGCTGTCCACCATCAGGGTGATCCGGTGGCCCTGCTGCAGAGCGCGGCAGACCCGCCGGATATCGGGCTCCTGCACCGACGGATAGGCCACCAGCAGATCGTCAAAGCCCTGCTCCGCCAGCGCACAGGCCTCGCGCATGTGAAAGCACAGCAGGCCCTGCACCCCGGCGCCGGATTCCAGCGCGCGGCGCAGCAGCGCGCTGCAACGCACGGACTTGCTGGCCACCCGGATGGGCAGGCCACCGGCACGCGCGAGCATTTCCCGCAGGTTGCGATCGAAAAGGTCGAGATCCACCAGCGCCGCCGGCAGGCTCTCGCCGGCCAGGGCCTCCCGGTAGTACTCGTAGTCGCGCGCGCTCATTGGCCGTTACTCACTGGCCGTCACGGGGTTTCTGGCTGTGGCTTTCCAGCTTCAGCCCGGCGCGGGCAAAACGCACCCAGGCGGAAAGCCCGCCGGAGAACAGCCCCCGGATCAGATCCGTGAACAGGCGGTATTTCTCCCGGGTATAGGGATACCAGTTGGCCTCGATGGTGCCGCTCTGCTTGTCGATGAGCACCGCCTTGGAACGGCACATGGCGCGCAGGCCTTCCACGCCCTTGGTCCGGCCGTAGCCGGACTCGCCCACGCCGCCGAACGGCAGCGCCGGATTGCCCTCGGTGAGCATCACATTGTTGATGGAAACCGCGCCCACCCCCAGTGCCCGGGCCACCCTTTCCGCCCGGCGCAGGTCCCGGCTCCAGACACTGGCGCTGAGGCCGAAGGGTAGGCTGTTGGCCTGGCGGATCACCTCCTCCTCGTCGTCGAAGGGCACCACGGGCACCACCGGCCCGAAGGTCTCCTCTTTCATGAGCGCCATCTCCGACGTGACTCCGGTGACCAGTGCCGGGGTAATCATGCGTTCGCTTTCATGACCCTGCCCGCCGTGGAGGGTCGCGCCCTTCTCCCGGGCATCGTCGAGATGGCGCTGGACGATGTCGTACTGGAAGGATGTGGTCATGGCACCCAGATCGGCATTGCCATCATCGCCGCTGCCGAGCACCAGCCGGTCCATCTCCTGTCGCAGCCGTGCGACAAAATCGTCATGAATGGAGCGATGCACATAGAGCCGCTCCACGGAGGTGCAGGACTGGCCGCTGTTGGTCATCGCGCCCCAGAGTGCGCCGGCGACGGTCCGCTTCAGATCCACATCCTCGAAAACAATCATGGCGTCCTTGCCGCCGAGCTCCAGCTCAACGGGAATGAACTGCTCTGCCGCCTGGCGCAGTATCTTCTTGCCGGTAGGCGCGCTTCCGGTAAAGACGATCTTGTCCGGTCCGGCGTCGATCAGCGCCTCGGCCAGATCGCCCTCGCCGTAGGCGACCTGCACACTGGAAGCGAGCAGTGGCAGGCCGTCGAGCAGTTCCTCAAGCAGCCCCTTCAGTGGCGTGTGCTCGGAAGGTTTGAGAATGACGCTGTTGCCGGCCAGCAGCGCGGTGGCCACTCCGGTCAGGGAAATGTGGAAGGGGTAGTTCCAGGGGGTAATCACCAGTACCACACCCAGCGGCTCGTACCAGATGCGTGATTTCTTGCCCAGCAGCGCCAGCGGCGTGGAGGCCTTCTCATCTTCCAGGTAGCGGGGCCCCTTGCTGACCAGCCAGTGCAGGCAATCCAGCGTTCCCAGCACTTCCGATACCAGTGCGTCGGTGCGCGTCTTGCCGGTATCGGCCATGATCCGCTCGACCACTTCCTCCTGGCGGTCACGCAGACGGTGTACCAGCTCGTGAAGCTCCACCAGCCGCGCGGGCAGCCCCGCCTCGCGCAGCGCTTGTGCGGAATTCCGCGCGGTTTCCATCATCGCCCTGGCACTCATGGCTGTCCCCTGTTCGGTAATCCTGAATAGATCGATATCGGTGATGCATGCTACTGCGCCCCCGGGAGCGTTCTGGCCTCCATCACCAACAAGTTGGCACTATAGTACAACTTCCGGCGACTGCAAAGCCGGATGGCCCACCCCGCGCACCCTGCCTGCCCCGTAGCGTCCTGTTGAGGGCCTATTACCTACTAAAAGCTCCTCTCCCCTCGTGAGGGTGTCGTAAAAACCCTCGACGACCGAAAAAGGAA
>SLJS01000227.1 GCA_007135015.1 Alcanivorax sp.
ACGGTGGACCCGGCGGAAGGAGATTTCAGCATCGATGTGACCGCTTCCGTCCAGGAGATTTTCGAGTCCACCGGCTGGTCTGAGGGGGACGCCATGGGGTTCCGCTTCGATGCCGTAACGCCCGATGACCAGAATGAAAATGCCAAGGTGCAAGCTCGTCGTGGCGGCTCGGCGCCGGTGTATCTCACTCTGTCGGTGAGCAGCGCGGAGCCGGGGGATTTTGCCATGGCGATCACCCGCCGGGATGAGGTTCACGATGCTCTCGCCGAGATGCAGAGTGGCGCGGGCGGGGGTAACACCAAGACTGGCTCCGCCTTTGTGGAGAGCGCCCGTTTCCTCGAGGAGCTGAGCCCGCGTACTGGTGATCAGCCCTATGCGCATGATGATGCCTTCGTGGATGACAGCAGAAGCCGTTATGTCGGGATCAACCTGGGCCCGGGCGAGTGCGGCGGGGAGACCCACGTCATCATGATCAGCAACAAGGACCCCAACGGTCAGGACCTTGAGTCCGCCCAGCAGGGCTATAACCAGCTTTCCGGAGAGGAGTGCGAGATTTCCAATGATGGCTGGACCTGTATCCAGTCCACCGCCGGATATATGCGTTCCAACAACATTACCACCCACGCGGTGAACTTCGCGCCGGACCCGGATCTCGAGGAAAAGATGCAGGAGGTGGCCAGGCGCGGTGGTGGCGAGTACCGGTTTGCCAGCAGCGCCCACGAGCTGGCGGCGGTGGTCGCCGATATCCTGGACAGCATCATTATCAGCGATGCATCCATGGCGGCACCGGGTGTTGCGGTGAACCAGCTCAACCGTTTCCGTCACCTGGACCAGTTGTACTATGCCCTGTTCCGTCCTTCGCTCGATACGCGCTGGGATGGCAACCTCAAGCGTTACAAGCTGGATTTCGATCAGGATCCGCCGCAGATTGTCGACTCGCATGGTGCGCCCGCGGTGGATGAAGAGACCGGCTTCTTCCGCTCCTCATCGAATAGCTGGTGGGGGGATCGTGACGACGGCACCAATCTGCCTGACGGCTCCGATGTCACCCTGGGTGGTGCCCGTGAGGAGCTGAACTTCGGTGATATGCGTCGTCTGCTTTACGCGGACAGCTTGCCGGAACCGGGGCTGGATCCCTCCGCCTCGTCTCCTCCGGCGGGGCTGGGCATGTATCAGCTGATGTCCTCGAACGACGTGACCACCGACCAGTTGGGCATGGATCCCGATAGCACACAGGAAGAAGTGGACCAGCGCGTCGAGTTCCTGCTGGGTGGCTGGGGTGATCCCCTGCACAGTGAGCCGCGGCTGGTGAACTACGGCTTCGAGGGCTCCTTCCAGGAAGCCAGCCTGGATCCTTCGCTTCAGGACAACGTGGTGTTCGTGACTACCAATGACGGTATGCTGCACGCCATTGACCCGGAAAACGGCGAGGAGATCTTCAGCTTCATGCCGCCGGACGAGATGGCCAAGGCCGATCTGCGCTTCCGTGGCGGCAAGCTGGATGCCGACGATCCCCAGCGCCATACCTATGGGCTGGATGGCGGCATTACCGCCTGGCGGCAGGCCAAGGACGATGGCAGCGGTGAGGCCGAGCAGGTGCTCCTCTACCTGGGGCAGCGTCGCGGTGGTCGCAATTACTATGCATTGGATGTCACTGACCGCCAGGATCCGCGCCTTCTGTGGGCCATTCAGGGCGGGGAGGGCGACTTCGGCAATCTGGGCCAGACCTGGGCGGCGCCGACCCTGGCGCAGATCCGTCTCAACGGTGAGCGTACACCGGTGCTGATCATGTCCGGTGGTTATAGCCCCGAGGACCATGACACCACCGGGGAAGTGAGCACCGGTGACGAGATGGGCAACGGTATCTACATCGTCAATGCCAACAATGGCGCCCTGATCTGGTCGGTTTCGGACACCGGTGGTACCGTTGAACACGCGGACATGAAGTGGGCGATGCCGGCCGGTGTGTCCGTCGTGGACATCAATTTCGACGGGATTACCGATTACCTGTATGCCGTGGATCTTGGCGGCCAGGTGTTCCGGGTCGATCTGAATCGCAATAATACCGGAGCCCATGGTCTCGCCTATCGTGTGGTGACGCTGGCGCAACTGGGCACCAGTGGGCCCGGAGGTGGTGGCATCGAGGATCACCGCCGTTTCCATGCTTCTCCGGTGGTGGCCCTGGGCGAGCGTGACGGTGAAGCCCTGCTGCAGGTATCCCTGGGCTCCGGCTATCGGTCCCACCCGCTGAACATGGATACCGATGACCGGGTCTACATGCTGGACGACACCGATGCATTGAATGCGCTCAACTCTACCTTTGATCCTTCTCCGGCGATAACCGAGGGCGATCTGCTCGACGTCACCAATGACACAAGCCCGGAGCCGGAGGATTTCGAAGGCAAGCATGGCTGGATGATCCGGCTGGAAAATGGCGAGAAGGTGCTGTCCTCTTCGGTAGTGATGGACGGGACCATATTCGTGAGCAGTTACCTTCCGGAGACGGCCTACGAAGATCCTTGTCAGCGGGTGGTAGGCCTTTCCCGGCTTTACGGGCTGAGCCTTTCCGACGGCTCACCGGTGTTTTCGTCCGATGAGACCTCGGACGATGGTGATACAGTGGATGGCGGCGAGCTGGAGCGTTTCAAGGAGCTGGTGCTGCCCGGCCTGCCGCCGTCGCCCCAGGTTCTCCTCGGGCCAGAAGGGCAGCAGACGGTGCTGGTTGGTACTGCGTCTGTTGACCCGGAGCTGGACACTGACTTCTCCCTGCGCCGCAGTCGCTGGTTCGAGATCAACGACAAGAGCGAGGCGGACGCCCTGCTGCAGGCCACGATGCATGGTGAGGATGATGGTGGGGGCGAGGAGGAAGAGCAGTAGCGCTGCACCCGCTGCCGCGCATCAAGTATGGGCCGGGGCCCGCCGTCCGGCGGGCCCCGCTGAATTCGGGGATGGAGGACGGAATGAATCGTAGCGAACGAGGCTTTACCCTGATTGAACTGATGATCGTGGTGGTCATCATTGGCGTGATTGTCGCGGTGGCACTGCCAAACTATACCCGTCAGGTCCAGGAAAGCCGTCGGGGTTCAGTTCAGAGCGACATGCTGGACTATTCCGCGCGTCTGGAGCAGTACCGGGCCCAGCGGTTCAGTTATGCCGGTGCCGACGGAGCGGACGGTCCCGCAATGCCCGATCATGATTTCTTCAACATCTCGCTGGATATCGGCGCTGACAATGCCAGCTATGAGATTCAGGCAACGCCTACCGGGTCCATGAGCGGTACCGGCGTGCTGGTGCTTGATCACCGGGGGCAGAGCTGCTTCGTTCCTGACGCTGCCAGCTGTACCCCGGGGGATGATCCCTCCTGGGGTAGTAACTGAGGCGTTAACCGGGCGCTGAGCCTGCGGTTGCCGCTTCCGGCCGCCTGCCGGCAGCCGGAGCGGCGATTCGCTATTCGCCTTGATCATGTTTCCGCAGCCTTGTTTTCGGTCTCCATCGTGGGGCTTGCTGACAATAAATGCTTATGCAGCCTGCGATGGCTCATGTATTTGTGCTATACCGCTCTCTCCCCAGTCGTCATAAGCTGGCTTCGCGGAACGCCGCCCGTTCGCCGGAAGGCGGGGCAGGGTTTGATTGCCTGTCCGTGTACTATCGTACAGCCGACGGTCGCCGGCTACGGGAGTCGGGCCGCCTGGAACCGGGATGAACAGCCGGTCGGTGGTGAGTTCGTTGAAAGGGAAGAAAAAGAGAAGAGCGAGGAGGGCAGGGAATGCGCGAAACGGAATTTTCGGGAAACCGCAGTGACCAGGCGGGTTTTACACTGATTGAGCTGATGATCGTAGTGGTGATCATCGGGGTGCTCGGTGCGATCGTCTACCCGAGCTACCAGAACTACATGGAGAATGCCCGGCTCTCCGACGGACGGAATCTGCTCGTCGAGGCCGCTGCCCGCATGGAGCGCTGTCATGCCCAGGAAGGCAGTTACGGCAACTGCGAACCGTTTCTGCGCGAGGAATCGGAAAACGGCTACTACAGACTGGTTACGCCGGTACAAACCTCAAACAGTGATCAGGCATATTCCCTTGCCGCCCGCAGGGTTGATGTCGAGGGCTTCAATGAATGTGGCGATCTGACGCTGGATCAGACGGGCCGCAGGGGAGCGACCGGGGGAGACCCTCAGGACTGCTGGTAGCGTAGCGAAGGCTACGGTTGAAGGAGCCTTGCGCCTGACGGTGACCAGACCAGGCAAAGTGCGGGACAGGCGTAACCGTACCAATTGATCACCCGGCCCGGAGCCTCTGAAAAGTTCCTGTCGTTGCACTTGTCTTCAATTATGCGAGTGGTTTGGTGCGCTATCCGGGCCAGGCCTCGCAGCGGTTGGAGTACCGTTGCTGCTTCTGGCACTTAATTCTTATTTTTCGGAATCTCTTCTCGTTCTCTGGTATTAAATCAGCCCGGGTCAGGTGTCAGGGACTCATTCCCGTGGTAGATTTGTATCAGATGCAGGCAGTCCCGCTTCATCCGGTTGATGATCGCCGGTAACGGAGAAAGGACGGGGAGTGCCTGCTGAGGGACCCCATCCCGACAGGGATGCGATGTCATGCGCAAGGCCGCGCCTGCTGGAAGCAGCACTGAAGCAGTGCAGGGCGCAGGGACGGCGCGGTAAGGACTGCCAAGGGAAGAACAATAATGAATTGCCCCGGTGTGAAGGGAGTACAGGAAGCGCTCCCCGGTACCCCGACTGCGGTCAACGCAGTCGCCGGGAGTCGTGTTGTACTGCCATCCTCTGTCACGCCCTTCACCGCTTCACGGTTACCGCCTGTTTTCAGCGCCTGTGCGTTTTCCCGCCGGATCCGTTCCGTGTGTGCCTTCGCCAGTGAGGGCAGGCGGGTGCCGGTGCGTGGGTGTGCGTCGAAGACGGCGGGCTGGACACTGGTCGAGCTCATGGTGGCGCTGGTCCTGCTTGTCGTTGTCGCCGGAATGGCGATCCCTTCCTTCACCGAGCTGAACCGCAGCAACCAGATGACGACCGCCGCCAACGAGGTCCTTCATGCCCTGCAGACGGCGCGTCACGAGGCCGCCTCCCGGGGGCGTACGGTCACTGCCTGTGCAAGCTCCAATGGTCAAAGCTGCGACGGAAACTGGGGCGATGGCTGGATGGTGTTCGTGAATACCGGTCTGCAGGGAGGCGGCGCGCCCGCCGACATTGGTGAGATTCTGCGTATCGGCGAAAGCAGCACAGTAGTAACTACCCGCTCGGGTGCGCCGCTGGTGAGCTTTGGCGGCACCGGTGAGGTGGTGCTCGGTGCCGGAACCATTGAGCTTGAACGCCCCGGGTGTGGCCCAGGCGAGGGCCGGCAAATCAGGGTCACGGCGGGCGGCTCCGCCGGTGTTTCCAGCATGGACTGCTGAAGGAGGTTCCATTGCGGCATCCAGGTATGCAAAAGC
>SLJS01000111.1 GCA_007135015.1 Alcanivorax sp.
AGCACGTCCGGGTCGCAGTGGCCCAGGATCAGCGGCCCCCAGGAGCCCACATAGTCGATGTAGCGGTTGTCGTCCTCGTCGAAGAGAAACGGGCCCTCGCCACGGCGGAAGAAAACCGGGGTGCCGCCCACGCCCGCGAAGGCGCGCACGGGCGAGTTCACGCCTCCGGGGATAACGCGGCGGGCCTGCTCGAAAAGCTGTTCCGAATGTGTGCGACTCATGTTGCTTCCCCTGGTCGGGAGTCAGGCGGGCGGAGCGGCCCCTCTGACTCGATGATTCTGGTGAATTCCCGCGCCCGGGCCTCGATGTCCCCGGCGGCGAACAGGCCGTGGATCACTGCGATGGCACTGGCGCCGGCCCGCAGCAGCGGCCCGGCATTATCCGGATTGATGCCGCCGATCGCCACCACCGGAATGGACAGCTCCCGGCAGGTCTCTTCAAGTGCTTCCAGGCTGGCCGGCGGCGCATGCGGTTTGGTCCGGGAAGGATGGAAACGGCCCATGGCCACATAGTCCGCCCCGGCGTCCGCCGCTTGCCGGGCCAGCGCGGGTTCGCCATGGCAGGAGATGCCGATGAGGGCATCCGGGCCGAGCAGTTTCCGGGCCGCGGCAATGGCGCCGTCGCGCTGGCCCATGTGCACGCCCGCCGCACCCACTTCACACGCCAGCTCCGGGTCATCATTGACCAGAAAAAGTGCGCCGTGGCGACGGCACAGCTCGGCCAGCGTTGTCGCGCGCTGGCGGCGCAGCGCCGGCGATGCGTCCTTGTCCCGGTACTGGAGCAGATGCGCGCCGCCACGCAGGGCTGCTTCGCAGGCATCAGCCATGCGATTCTCCGGCGTGAGCACCGGGTCGGTGATGGCATAGAGCCCCCGGATCTCAGTCATGTTGCCTCCGGTCCGGGATCAGTTGCCCGCGCCCGGCCCGCCAGGCCCGGCGCAGGCTGGTGTCCACGCAGGATTGTGCCTTCTCCAGAGCGGGCAGCAGGTCCTCGCCTCGTGCCAGCAAGGCGGCGCAGGCCGAGGCCAGGGTGCACCCCGAACCATGGAAGCTGCCTGCCAGGCGCTCCCACTCCCATTGGCGCCCATCCTCCGGGGTAAACAGGTGGTTGCGCACGCCCGGTGTGTCGTCATGGCTGCCGGTGATCAGCACCGCCGGGCAGCCGGAGCGCAGCAGTTCCCGGCCCGCGGCCTCCACGCCGGCCTGGCCGCTGAGCTGTTCGGCTTCCGGCAGATTGGGCGTGGCTACCGTGGCGCGGGGGAAGAGTCTGTCGAGCAGGGCCGAGGGGACGGTCTCTCCGGAAAGGCTGCCTCCCGCCTCGGCGGCCAGTACCGGATCAAGCACCACCGGTACGCCCGGCAGTTGGTCCAGCAGTTGCGCGATGAAGTCGATGATCTCCGGCGAGCCGGTCATGCCGATCTTGACGGCATCAAAGTCCATGTCCTCGAGCAGGGCCCGGGCCTGCCTTTCCAGCAGCGCCCTGCGGACCAGTTCGAAACCCTGCACATCCTGGCTGTTCTGGACCGTCAGCCCGGTGATCAGGGTGGCGGCAAAGCCGCCCAGGCTGTGGATCATCTCGATGTCCGCATGGATGCCGGCGCCTCCGGAAGGGTCGTGGCCGGCAATGACGAGAATGTTGGGTTTCATGATGCCTCCGCTTGGTTGCGGGCTTCGGGCTACGGGCTACGGGCCGGGAGGGTGTTGCAGCAGGGGGCATAGCAGCGCTTCTACAAAACCCTTCTCCGACAGTCTCGCCGGGTTCCGCGTTGCAGCCTGCGGTCGGAAACCCGCAGCCCGAAGCCCGAGGCCCGCAGCCCACAACCATCAAAACGGTTTGACCACTGCCAGCACCACCATGGCCACCAGAAACAGCACCGGGACCTCATTGAACCACCGATAAAAGACATGGCTGCGGGTGTTGGCGTCCGCGGCGAATTTCTTCAGATAAGCCAGACACATATGATGGTAACCGATGAGCAGCACCGCCAGGGCCAGTTTGGCATGCATCCAGCCCTGCTGGCCGTAGACCGCCCAGTTGTCGATCAGCAGCCAGAGCCCCAGGCCCACGGCCAGGATCATCGAGGGGGTCATGATGCCCCGGTAGAGCTTGCGTTCCATGGTCTTGAAGCGCTCAATGCCGGGCGAGTCCGTGGTCATGGCGTGGTAGACGAAAAGCCGGGGCAGATAGAACAGCCCGGCGAACCAGGTGACCATGGCAATGATGTGGAAGGCCTTTGCGATCTCGAACCAGGGCATGCGACGCATCCTCGCGGCTGTCTGACGGGCATGATAAAAGGATACAGGATCCCGCCGATTCGCGTGCCGGTTCCCGGAATGGGAAATTCGCCGGCGGTTTCAGTTGCCCGGGGGCCGGGGCCTTTCTATCATGCCCGGGCATTGCAGTAACAGGAGACAGGAATGGGTGCGAGCACCCTGCGTGTGGGTATTGTAGGCGGCACTGGCTATACCGGTGTTGAATTGCTGCGTCTGCTGGTCACTCATCCGCGTGTGGAGGTGGCCATCATCACCTCGCGGGGTGAGGAAGGCACGCCGGTGGCGGATCTCTTCCCGTCGCTGCGCGGCCATCTGGACCTGTCGTTTACCGCTCCCGATGTGCGGGAACTGGCGAAATGTGACCTGGTGTTCTTCGCCACCCCCCACAACGTTGCCATGGCCATGGTGCCGGAGCTGCTGGAAGCCGGCGTGCGTGTGGTGGACCTGTCCGCCGATTTCCGCCTGCGGGATGCGAAGCTGTGGTCGCAATGGTATGGCGAACCCCATGCCTGTCCGGAGTTGCTCGAAGAGTCAGTCTACGGTCTGCCGGAGATGAACCGAGAACGGATCCGCGAGGCGCGGCTGGTGGGGTGCCCGGGTTGTTATCCCACCGCCATACAGCTGGGGTTCCTGCCGCTGCTGGAGCAGGGGCTGGTCGAGCCGGACGGACTGATTGCCAGTGCCGGCTCCGGGGCGAGTGGGGCCGGACGCCAGGCAAAGACCGCGCTGCTGATGGCGGAAGCCGGAGAGAGCTTCAAGGCCTATGGCGCCTCGGGGCACCGCCACCTGCCCGAGATCGAGCAGGGGCTGGTGGACATGGCAGGCGGGCCGGTGTCACTGACCTTCGTACCCCATCTGGTGCCCATGGTTCGCGGCATCCATGCCACCCTGTTCAGCACCCTGCGCGACAGCAGCCTGTCGCTGGAGGCCCTTCAGCAGCACTATGAAGAGCGTTTTGCCGGGGAGGCCTTCGTGGATGTCATGCCTGCGGGGAGTCATCCGGAGACCCGTTTCGTCAAGGGCAGCAACCATTGCCGGCTGGCACTGCATCGCCCGGCGGGACGCGACACCCTGGTGGTGCTGTCGGTGATCGACAATCTGACCCGGGGCGCATCCGGTCAGGCGGTGCAGAACATGAACCTGATGCTCGGCCTGCCCGAGCAGACCGGGCTGGAGGGCGCGGCGCTGATGCCGTAATCAATGATTCCGAAGCTGCGCAGGAAAAGCACGGAAGATATAGAGCTGCGACCGGTGAGCCCGTCTCACCAGCGCCGCGTTCGTGTCTATGGGGCGATCACGGTGGTGCTGCTGGTGGTAGTGGCGTTTTTTGCCGGCCAGGGCATCGCGGAGCGCTCCGCGAGCCAGGATTCCAGGGAGCGAATGGTGCTGCGCGAGCAGGTTCGGGAGCTGGAGGCACAGCTGGAATCCGCACGCGACGAACTGGCGCTGCACCGCACCGGCAGTGAAGTGGCCCAGCAGGCCCAGGAGCAGGTCCGCGAGGAACTGCGCAGCCTGCACGAGCAGCAGGCGGAACTCAAGGAAGCGGTGGCGTTCTACAAGAGCGTGATGGACCCGGGTGCGGGTGATGAGGGGTTGCGGATCGAGCGCTTCCGGTTGCGCCCGGACGGCAGAGACCGTGTGTATCAGTACCGACTGGTGCTCGCCCAGGTGGTGGAGGACCGTGGTTTCATCAGTGGTCAGGTCCGCGTCAGGCTGGCGGGTGAACGCGATGGCGAAAGCGTGGAGCTTGACGATGTTCTCCACGGGGACAGTTCCACCGCATTCCGGTTTCGCTATTTTCAGGAAATGGACGGGCTGCTGGAGCTGCCCGAGGGTTTCGCGCCCCGCGAGGTCCATGTGGAAGCGGTACGCTCCGGCGGGCGTGAACGTGCACGGGAAACATTCAGCTGGCAAGTACGGGAGTGAATACAGTGCTGGGTTGGGACAAGAAGAAACAGGAAGACTACCGCAATCATACCCTGCTGGCCCCCAGTGCCCGGGTGGTGGGGAATATCGACTTCTCCGGAGGGCTCCATGTCCTGGGCCGGGTGGAAGGCAATATCTCCGTCACCGGAGATGGCGGCCGGCTGGTGATCGGCGAAAGCGGCTCGGTGCTCGGCGACATCAATGTGCCCCGGGTGGTGATCAATGGCCGGGTCGAGGGCCATGTGCAGGCCACAGAGCACCTGGAGCTGGCGGAAAAGGCGGTCATCGAGGGCAATGTGTACTACACCGTGCTGGAAATGGTCGCCGGCTCCCAGGTGAATGGCAAGCTGGTACGCCAGTCCGAGGGCCGCCGCAACCTGCCGTCTCCGGAGGCCGTCAATGGCAACGGCAATGGCAGCCAGTCCCCGGGTGACGCCGCCACGGATGCCTCCGGCACGGACGAAGGCGAGAAGGGTGGGGCCAGTTGAGCGCGGCGGTTGCCGGACAAACTTGACTATTTCACTCGGGTATTGAATCATCCGCAGTATGTCAGTACAGACCGTCAATCCAGCGCAGGACCTGGGCGAGCCGATTCTCTTCACGGAGCGCGCGGCCGAACGTGTTCGCGAGTTGCTCGAGGAGGAGGGCAACCCGGGGCTGCGCCTGCGCCTGTATATTACCGGCGGAGGCTGCGCCGGTTTCTCCTACGGCTTTACCTTTGATGAGCAGGTCAGCGACGAGGACACCCGGGTTCGCAAGGGGGATGTGGAGCTGGTGGTCGACCCCATGAGCATCCAGTACCTGACCGGCTCACAGGTGGACTACGAGCACAGCCTGATGGGCGCGCGGTTCGTGGTGAGCAATCCCCATGCCACCACCACCTGCGGGTGCGGTTCGTCCTTCGCGATCTAGTAGCCCGGATATTGCACCAAATGCCATGTAATTGGCGCCGCGGATGGCCGTCGTCAGGCGTACTCGCGACTGAAACCGTAGCGGGAACTACGGTTGAGGGAGCATGTGCGCCTGACGGCGGCCAGACCAAGCGAAGTGCATGGCAAACGTAAACGTCTCCATCAACCGCCTGCCTGGAAGTTTCTGCAAAGCCCGTCTCATCGCACATACCGTCCGTTATCCGAGTGGTTTGGTGCAATATCCGGGCTTGGAGCACGCTCCCTTCGGTCGCTTCCAGCACGTCGCCTGACGGCGACTCCCGGCACGCAGCGCTCCGCGCTGCTCCCGGCACG
>SLJS01000113.1 GCA_007135015.1 Alcanivorax sp.
AGCGTCTGGCCTGGCCGCGGCTGGCCGCGCTGGAGGGCGGTTCCCTGTACGGAGCCAGTCTGGAGTTTTCCCGGGGGGATGCCGGGGGGGCGGAACTGGTCGTGCACAGCCAGCTGGAAGGACTGGCTGTGCAGGCGCCACGCCCGCTGGGCAAGGCGGCCGAAGAGGCTGTGCCGTTGCGAGTGCTGTTGCGCGAAGGCCGGGACGGCGCCCGGGAGCTGAACCTGGATTACGGTGATCGTATCGCCGGGATTCTGGAACTTGGCGAAGGCGCTCTCCGACGGGGCCATCTGCGTTTCGCGGGGCAGGCTGATTCGCTCCGCGAGGAGCCGGGTCTCTACCTGGATGGCACCGTCGCATCGCTGGAGCTGGATACCTGGCTGGACTTCCTGACGGGCCCGGAGGAGGCAGCCGATGGGCTGGCCGCTGTGGAGCAGGTGGAGCTGGATCTGGATATCCATGACCTCCGGCTGTGGGGCCTGCAGGCGGCGCAGTCGCGTCTTCAGGCCAGCCGGGCCGGGGGTACGGGCTGGGCGCTTTCTCTGGAGAGCCCGTCCATCCTGGCCGACGCGATGATTCCCGCCGACTACCGCGTTCGTGGTGACAGCCCCATGGAGCTCGACATACGGCGGCTGCACATGGATGCCGGGCAGGGGCAAGCCGACGGCATTCCCGTGGGCCGTTTTGAAGGGCTGGCCCCCCGAACGGTGCCGGTGGCCAACGTGAACCTTGATGACATCCGGGTCGGCGGTCAGGACTATGGCCGCTGGGAGGCCGGGTTCCGGCCCCTGGAAAACGGGGTGCGCATGGAAGGTCTGAGCGGGCGGTGGCGCCATGCCGTGATCGACGGCCGGCTGGACTGGCTGGAAACCGATGAGGGCCAGACCAGTCATTTCGAGGGAACGGTGCGCAGCGATGACCTGGCCAGGACCCTCGAAGCCTGGGGCATTCCACCGTTCATTGAAAGCGAGGACGCCACCACCCGCTATGACGTTTCCTGGCGGGGCACGCCGCTGGACTTCGATTACCTGGCCCTTCAGGGCGACGGTCGTGTAGAGATTCACGACTGTCTGCTGCCCAGTCGTGACCGGCGGACCTCCGCGCTGCAGGTGCTGGGGCTGGTGAACATCGGCAATATCACGCGCAGGCTGCGGCTGGACTTCTCCGACGTGTTCCGCCGGGGACTGTCCTGTGACCGGCTGCGCGGCAGGTTCTCGCTGGACGGGCCGGTGGTCTCCACCGACCGGTTGTCGATCCGTTCGCCCCAGGGGGACTTCGTGATTTCCGGGACCATGGACATCGAGGCCCGGACACTGGATCACGAAATGGAGATCGTGCTGCCCTTGTCGAGCAACCTGTATGCGGGCTGTCTGGCCGGGCCGGCGGCCTGTGCGGGCATTTTCATGGTGGAGCGTCTCTGGGGCGACCGGCTGGAACGCTATACCACCCTGGGCTACCGGGTGACCGGCTCCTGGGACGACCCTGAGGTGGAGGAAATCCGCGGGCTGCTGGAGCGATGAGGATGAAGGTTGCGGCGATACAGCTTTGCAGTACCACCGATCTGTTCGCCAACCTGGAGGCGACCAGTGATGCACTGTGCCGGGCGGCGGAGCAGGGCGCGGAGCTTGCCGTGCTTCCCGAGAATTTCGCCTGTTACGCCGGAGACTATCGGGCCCTGGCCGAGCAGCAGGGCCAGTCACTGCCACAATGGGTGGCCGAACGCACCCGGGAGCTGGGGCTCTGGGTGGTGGCGGGCACGCTGCCGATGCTGGAGCGCCCCGACGGCCAGGCGGTGCCCGCGCCCCGTGTCCGGGCCGCCAGTCTGCTGTTCGCGCCGGACGGCAGCCTGAGCGCCCGCTATGACAAGCTTCACCTGTTCGATGCGCAGGTGGATGATTCCCAGGGCCGTTACTGCGAATCCGATGTTTTCGAGCCTGGCGACCGCGTCTGCGTGGCCGAAGCCGGGCCGGTAAAACTCGGCATGGCGGTCTGTTACGACCTGCGCTTTCCCGCTCTCGCGGGCCTTCTCCGGGACCGCGGGGCCAATCTGCTGGTCTATCCCAGCGCCTTCACGGCGGTTACCGGCGCGGCGCACTGGGAGCTGCTGCTGCGCGCGCGGGCGGTGGAGACCGGCTGTTACGTGCTGGGCGCCGGTCAGTGCGGCCAGCATGACGAGCGCCGTCGCAGCCACGGACACAGCATGCTGGTGGACCCCTGGGGGCGGGTTGTCCGTTCACTGGGCGGCGAGCCCGGTGTGCTGGTGGAGGAAATCGACATTGCCAGACTGGAAGAGATACGGCACCGTCTGCCGGTGCACAAACATCAGCGTCTAGTGACAGGTCTTGCCCATGACATCTCCGAGTGTTGAACATTTTCGCCAGGCCCAGCAGTTGCTGCTGGAGCCGGCCGAGCTGGAAACCGGTGCGCTCACGCGCGTGCTGCACCACACCCTGGGGCGGGAGGTGGACTACGCCGATCTGTATTTCCAGCACAGCCGCCAGGAGTCCTGGGTGCTGGAAGATGGCATCGTGCGCGAGGCTGGCTACAACCTGGAACGGGGCGTGGGCGTGCGGGTGGTCAGTGGCGAGCGTACCGGTTTCGCCTACAGTGACGAGATCGGCCTGCCCGCCCTGGACCAGGCCGCCGGCGCCGCGCGGGCCATTGTCCGCAGCGGCAGCGAGGGGCGCATGCCGGTGCTGTCGAACGTGCAGGCACCCGCGCTCTATCGCGGCGATGACCCCCTGGGAGCCTGGTCGTCACAGGACAAGGTGGCGCTGCTGGAACGCCTGGACCGGATGGCCCGCGGGCTGGACCCGGCGGTCAGCCAGGTCACGGTTTCGCTCAGCGGTCTGCACGACGTGGTCCTGGTGGCGGCGGCGGACGGAACCCTGGCCACGGACGTGCGTCCGCTGGTGCGTCTCAATGTCTCCGTGATTGCCGAGCGTGACGGCCGCCGCGAGCGTGGCAGCGCCGGCGGCGGCGGCCGTGTGGGCTACGACTGGCTGGTGGGCGCCGGCCGGGCCGAGACCTGGGTGCGCCAGGCAGTGGATCAGGCGCTGCTGAACCTGGAGGCACGGCCCGCTCCGGCCGGTACCATGCCGGTGGTGCTGGGCCCCGGCTGGCCGGGCGTGTTGCTGCACGAAGCCGTGGGCCATGGCCTGGAAGGCGATTTCAATCGCAAGGGCACCTCCATGTTCGCCAGCCGCATGCATCAGCAGGTGGCCTCGCCGCTGTGCACGGTGGTGGATGACGGTACCCTGGCCGAGCGTCGCGGTTCGCTGTCCGTCGATGACGAGGGCACGCCCACCGAGTGCACCACGCTGATCGAGAACGGCCGCCTGGTGGGCCTGATGCAGGACAAACTCAACGCCCGGCTCTCCGGGCATCCGCTTACTGGCAATGCCCGGCGCGAGTCCTACGCGCATCTGCCCATGCCGCGCATGACCAATACCTACATGCTGCGCGGCGAATCCACGCCCGAGGAGATCATCGCCTCGCTGGATCACGGTATCTACGCGGTGAATTTCGGCGGCGGCCAGGTGGACATCACCTCCGGGCGTTTCGTGTTCTCCACCAGCGAGGCCTGGCTGGTGGAAAAGGGCAAGCTGGTCTGCCCGGTGCGGGGTGCGACCCTTATCGGCAGTGGCAGCGACGTGATGCAGCAGGTGTCCATGGTGGGCAATGATCTGGCCCTGGACACCGGCATCGGTGTCTGTGGCAAGGAAGGCCAGTCGGTGCCCGTGGGGGTCGGCCAGCCCACACTGCGGGTGGATGCGCTGACGGTGGGGGGCACGGCCTGAGCGTGCGTAACGGGCTCGGAGGCATTCCTGCGGGGGCCGCGGGCGCAAATCCGCAAGATCGGACACAGGATATTCCATGAACGAAACAACCATTGTCACGGCGGACAGCGCCGAGCTGGACCGTTTGAAGGACCGTGCCGCCATGGTGCTCGAAGAGGCGAAGCGGCTCGGCGCCGACGAGGCGGAAGTGGGGATCAGCAGCAGCAACGGCTTCAGCGTCACGGTGCGCATGGGGGAAGTGGAGACGCTGGAGTTCAACCGCGACCGGGGTTTCTCGGTGACGGTGTTCTGTCAGCAGCGCAAGGGCACGGCCAGCAGCACCGATGATTCCGTGGAGAGTCTGCGTGAGACCGTCGCCGCGGCCATGACCATTGCCCAGAACACCCGGGCCGACGAATGCAACGGCCTCGCCCCCGCGGACATGCTGGCCCGCGAAGTGCCGGAACTGGACCTGTGCCATCCCTGGGAGATCACGCCGGAAGAGGCCATCGAACTGGCGCGTGAATGCGAGGCGGCCGGGCGTAGTGACCCGCGGATGGTCAATTCCGAAGGTGCCTCCCTGTCCACGGGCACCGGCATACGGGTGTACGGAAACAGCAATGGCTTTCTGGGTGGCTACCTCAGCGGCATGCACTCGCGCTCGTGCATCCTGGTGGCCGAGCAGGACGGGCAGATGCAGCGCGACTACTGGTACGACGCCCGGCGTCGGCCGGAGGAACTGGAGCCGCCGGAGGCGGTGGGCCGCCATGCCGCCCGGCGGACCCTGGCCCGGCTGGGGGCGACGCGGCCGGAAACGGGCAGTTTCCCGGTGCTTTTCGCCCCGGAAGTGGCTTCGGGCCTGCTCGGTCATCTTGCCGGCGCGATCAGCGGCAACAGTCTCTATCGCAAGGCCTCGTTCCTGCTGGACCGCCGGGGCGAGCGGATCTTTCCCGAGTGGGTGCGGATACACGAACGTCCCCTGGAGCCGGGTCTGAATGGTTCGGCGCCCTTCGACGGCGACGGGCTGCCCACGCGGAACCAGGATTTCGTCCGCGACGGCGTGCTGGAACGCTATGCCCTGGGCCTCTACGCGGCACGCCGGCTGAAAATGGAACCCACCGGCAATGCCGGCGGCATGCGCAACCTCTCCATCACCGCTGGTGAGGAGGACCAGGCTGCATTGCTCAAACGCATGGGCAACGGAGTGCTGGTTACCGAGGTGATGGGGCAGGGCGTGAACCTGGTCACCGGAGACTATTCACGGGGCGCGTCCGGCTTCCGGGTGGAAGACGGCGAAATCGCCGGGCCGGTGGAGGAGTTCACCATCGCCGGGCATCTCGGCGAGATGTTCGCCGGCCTGCAGGCCAGCGGCTCGGACGTGGACACCCGCGGCAAGATCCATTGTGGCAGCCTGCTGCTTTCGGAGATGAAGGTCGCTGGTACGTAAGCAGTTGGCGGCGGTCAGTGGTCGGTCGTCGGTGGCCCTGCGGGTGCCATGGATCATTTTGCGACGCCCTCACAGGGGGGGGTGTCGTCAAAGCCCCTCTCCCCTCGTGGGAGAGGGGTTGGGGAGAGGGGGAAGGCTACGAAAGCCGCACGGCTCGATGCTTTCCCGTAATTCGCGCCCCCTCTCCCTGTCCCTCTCCCACGGCGGGGA
>SLJS01000116.1 GCA_007135015.1 Alcanivorax sp.
CCGTAGGGATGCCCGTCGCCGGGATGCTGTTCTTCATGTACATGACCATGCTGGTGTCGGTGCCCACGGGCGTGAAGGTATTCAACTGGGTGGCCACCATGTGGCGGGGCTCACTGAGCTTCGAGCTGCCCATGAAATGGTCCATCGCCTTTGTGCTGCTGTTCACCATCGGCGGCCTGTCGGGCGTACAGCTGGCGATTGTGCCGCTGGACTTCCAGTACCATGACACCTACTTCGTGGTGGCGCACTTCCACTATGTGCTGGTCTCCGGCGCCATCTTCAGCATCTTCGCGGCTGTTTACTACTGGCTGCCCAAGTGGTGCGGCGTCATGTACGACCGCTTCTGGGGCGAGGTGCACTTCTGGAGCTCACTGATCTCGGTGAACCTGCTGTTCTTCCCCATGCACTTCGTGGGGCTGGCGGGCATGCCGCGTCGCTACGCCGACTACGCCCTGCAGTTCGCCGACTATAACTGGTGGATCAGCATCGGCGCCTTCTGGTTCGGCGTGACACAGCTGGTCTTCCTCTGGGTGGTCATCAAGGCGGCCATTCTCAAGAAGGGCGAGAAGGCCACCGACGAGGTATGGGAAAATCCCGAAGGGCTGGAGTGGACCGTGCCTTCGCCGGCGCCGTTCCACACCTTCGAGACACCGCCGACGGTTCGCTGATCCGCAATTGACGGAGGGCTGGTCATGACAGCGACAAACGATCTGCAGGCAAACAATCGCAGGCTGGTCCGCAAGTTGCTTGTGGGCGTGGTGTGCATGTTCGGTTTCGGCTTCGCGCTGGTGCCTCTCTATGATGTGATCTGCGACATCACCGGCCTCAACGGCCGGACGAATGACGTGGCCATCGTCGAGGCGCCGGAGGGGATGGAGGCGCAGACCGAGCGCACCGTGCGTGTGACCTTTGTCACCCGGGGGAATCAGAACATCCCCTGGGAGTTCGAGCCCGAGAAGCGGATGATCGATGTGCACCCGGGGGAAATTGTCGCGGTGAACTTCCGTGCGAAGAACACCACGAATGCTCCCATGGTCGGGCAGATGATTCCGTCGCTGGCACCGGGCCAGGCAGCCACTCACTTCAAGAAGACCCAGTGCTTCTGCTTTGACCAGCAGCCGCTGGCCGGGGGGGCGGAGGAGTCCATGCCCATGATCTTCTACCTGGATCCGGCGATCCCGGAGCATGTACGTGAAGTGACGCTGTCCTACACGCTTTTCGATATCACGGATCGTGTCGACGATCCCGCTGCCGCGGTGGCCGCCCGCTAGGGTGCCCCAAACGGTTTCAAGGAGAACGCAGGCATGGCAGAAAAAACAACCCAGTATTTTGTTCCGGACAGCAGCCCCTGGCCCCTCTGGGCCTCCGCGGGCCTGTTCCTGCTGGCCATGGGTATTGCCGGTTTCATCCAGCAGGCCACGGGCGTATCCGACTCGCAATGGGGTGGCCCCGTGCTCATCGCCGGCGCGCTGTGGATGATCGGCGTGTTGTTCATGTGGTGGCGTGACGCCACCCTGGAGAGCCTGCAGGGGCTGCACAGCGTCCAGATGGACAAGTCCTACCGTCAGGGGATGATCTGGTTCATCTTCTCGGAGGTAATGTTCTTCGCCGCCTTCTTCGGTGCCCTGTTCTATGTGCGCTGGCTGGCGGTGCCCTGGCTTGGTGGTGCCGGCGACGGGGCCATGACCCATGAACTGCTGTGGCCGGATTTCCAGGCCATGTGGCCGCTGACACGCACTCCGGATGGCACCACGACCCAGTACATGGGCGCCTGGGGCCTGCCCGCGATCAACACGGCCATCCTGATTACCAGCTCCGTGACGCTCACCATTGCCCACCATGCGCTGGTTGCCGGAGAGCGCGCCCGGGCCATCCTCTTCCACGGCGCGACCATCGCGCTGGGCGTGATCTTCATCGGCCTGCAGGCCTACGAGTATGTTCACGCCTACCGGGACCTGGGCCTGACCCTGGACGCGGGCATCTACGGCTCCCTGTTCTTTATGCTCACCGGCTTCCACGGGGTGCACGTGACCATCGGCACCATCTTCCTGATCGTGCTGCTGCTGCGAATGATGAAGGGCCACTTCACCGCGGAGAACCACTTCGCCTACGAGGCCGGTGCCTGGTACTGGCACTTCGTGGACGTGGTGTGGGTCTTCCTGTTCGTTGTGGTGTACTGGTTGTAGGCCCGGGGGCGGCCCGCGCCGGCCGTCAGCGGTCAGTTGGCTGCCGTCAGTATTCGGGAAAAGGGTGCGCATCGCGCACCCTTTTTTCCGACCACCGACCACCGACCACCGACCACCGACCACCGACCACCGACCACCGACCACCGACCACCGACCACCGACCACCGACCACCGACGGCTGCGCCGTCAGGCGCAGGGATCCGGTGGCGGGGTGGGGCGCGGTGTGGTGAAGCGCACCGCATCGAAAGGAAGCCGTTCCTCTCCCGTGCGGTACTCCTGCGGTTTTTCTTTTCCCGGCTCCACCGGAATCAGCGCGACCGTGAACACGGATTCCTCTCCTGCGCGCCGCAGATACCAGGGCACGCCATAGCCGTTGTGCTGATGGCCATTGCCGGCAATCAGCACGGCGCCGTCCCGGTTGGCGACTTCGCGAAGACGCATGGCCATGTGCCCGTCGCGCAATCGCTGGGCATCGCGCATGGCCTTCAGGATTTCATCGGAGAGCCCGTGACAGTGGGAGGCACGCAGTCGCGCAACAAGCCGTTTGTCCTGCTTCCCGGGCAGGGAGCGATCCAGTATCAGCTGCTCAAGTCTGTCCTGATCAAGTGACGCCAGCCCGCCTGCGCGCACCATTTCCCGCACTTCGGCGCGCGGCAGATTGGCATCGGCCAGGGTCAGTCCCCGCGAGAAGGCCACCCGGGCAATGGGCTGATAGATCTCCCAGTCCGGCCAGCCGCTTTCATTCCAGTCCAGCGCCTCGCCCAGCCCTGCCGGGTCGGGGCGCTCATCCTGCTGATAGCGCAGCAGGGCATGGCGCTGTTCCGTGCTGATCATCTCCATGGCTACCACCGGCTTGCGCCCGGCATCGGCCAGTGCCTCCTCCAGCAGCCGCGCGCGAATACGATGATGCTCCGGATGATCGTGGATTTCACCCAGCAGCACAAAGCGCGCCGCCTCCAGCTTCTCCACCAACGCCTCCTCGTCAATAAAGCGACGCTCTTCCGGCAGCCAGGTCCGCCCCGCAAGGTCGGACTCCGGCGTGGCGGAACAACCGCCCGGAAGCAGGGCGACAGCAGCAACGGTGGCAATGACCCGAACGAATTTCATGACGGGATCATAGCATCCCGATCAGCAGTAGCCCGGGTGAAGGCCGCAAGGCGTAACCCGGGAGCCTTCCAGAGCGCATCAGGGCTGAGGGGTGGGAATTGCGCACGCTGCCACCTGCCTTCCGGCCGCTTCGCGGCCCCGGGTTACGGGATCTGTGTCAGCAGGCGTCTTCCAGAGGTTGCACGAGACTTTCCAGTGGTATGCCGAGCCCCGCGTGGAGGCGGCGAATCATTCCCGGCTTTTCCATGCGAAAGGACGCAGGATGCTGGCCCGGCTTGCCGTCGGCGCCGCTTCGCCCTATCTTGGCCAATCAACAAGAATAATACCGAGTGCATGCATGGTGACGGAGCAGGACAGCGACTATATTCCGGGACTTGGTGTATCCCATTACATCAATGGTGCCGACGGAATGGGTGTTTCGGTGCGCAGCATCATCGCCCGGCTTGGCCTGGATATTGATCAGCTTACCGATCCGCTGCAGCGCATTCCGAAACAGGACTTTGAAAGCCTGCTGCTTGCCTGCCTGCTAGAAAGTGGTGATGACCTGCTCGGCTTCCATATCGGTAATCAGGTGCGCCTGGCCAGCTACAGCGTGCTCGTGAATCTGGTAATGGGGGCGCCGACAATAGGTGAAGCGATGGGGGTAATCCTTCGTTACCAGTCCCTTGTTGGCGGCAACTGCCACTTTTTTAAAGTCGAATCCGCGAGTGAGGATGTCCGGGCGGTTTTCCACACCCGCCACAAAGACCGTACCGTAGACCGTCACGTCACCGACAGCACCTTTTGCATGACGATAAAGGTGGTGCGGATGCTTCTCGGAAATGAAAGTGTTCGTCCCCTGAGGGTGGTTCTGCGGCACCGTTGCCCGACTGCCCGTATGCGTGAGGCCTATGAAGCTCATTTTGGCTGCCCAGTGGAGTATGGCGCCGAGCACCATGCCCTGCTGATCGGCAGGAAGGTACTGAAGACACCTGTAAATTTGTATGACATGGGGCAGAGGCATGCCGCCGAGGAGCAGGCTCGCCGGCAGCTGAGCCTCCAGCAGCGCGGGCGCGACTGGCTTGCAGAGGTCCGTCAGGAGCTCAGCGAAAGCCTGGAGCAGGGCGAGGCCCGTCGCGAACTGCTGGCGGCACGACTGAATATTTCTCCAAGCACTCTCGACCGGCGTTTGCGCCAGGCGGGTCTGAACTGGCAGCAACTTCTTGACGGCGTCCGTTCACGGTTGGCGCGGGAGCTGATAGCCGAGCCGGATATGACCCTGCAGGCCATTGCCCTCAAGCTCGGTTTCAGTGACGCACGTGCCTTTCAGCGTCGTTTTCGGCACTGGACCGGCGTTTCACCCTCTGAGTATCGAAAACGGCACCTGTAGCATAGGCGTCAGCCGGGCTTCGGAAGCCGGTTCCATCCCTGCGTCTGTGACCTCTTTTTCTGTGCCTCCCGATAGGGGCTAGGAAGTTATTACTACAAATGCCACAGGTTCCCGGTGAAATTGGTCATCCGGGTGAGCATTGCTGCCGTCGCCGAACCCGTACATCGGCTCCAGACTTGACAGCTGATGCATGCGCGATGGACGCGCTTGATTACTCAAGACAGTCGGGAGAACAAGAAATGAATACGGAATGCACTGTACTGAATTGCCGCATGATCGGCTGGCTGGCGATCACTCTGGGGCTCATGCTTCTGTTCGGCCTTGCTCCGCGAGCACAGGCCGCCAACGCCTGCACGGACTTTGCCGTGATCGAGAACGCACCCATTCTCCAGTATCCGTCACGCAGCAGGTTTCGGTCATTCTGGAACCGGCTGCTGTCCTGGGACGAGCCTTTTCACATGGCGCACGACCTGGTGGTTCCGGAGGGCGAATCCTCTGTAATGGTCGGGAAATTCGATTACGGACGCTTGTATCACAAGGATCTCGAGTATGAGGATGTCGAGGTCTATATCCACGGAACAGGGATGAACCAGTGGGAGCACCTTGGCCGTTACCGCACCAATTGGGACGGAAAGGTTTATGTTGATATTCCGCCACTGCAGGAAGGGCAGTACCAGGTTCGCATGGTTGTATTGGGATATCTGAGCGAGACCACCGGCTACGTGACGGTGATTCGCGAGGGTGCCAGCGCCGTGGTTTTTGATATCGA
>SLJS01000089.1 GCA_007135015.1 Alcanivorax sp.
CGTCAGAGCAGTCCGCAAGGTTTTTACGACACCCTCATCAAGGGAGAGGGCTTTTGCAGCAACCTCCAGTGACAAGCGCTCTCGCAGCCCGAAGCCCAATCAAAGATTCTCCTCGGCGAATTCCGCCAGTACCGACCGGGGTACGCCCTCCAGGTGCACCGAGCCGCCGTGGACAAAACTCTTGAAGCGCTCGGTCATGTAGGTCAGTCCGGAGCTGGTGGGCGTGAGGTAGGGTGTGTCGATCTGTGCCAGGTTGCCCAGGCAGATGACCTTGCTGCCCTCGCCCGCGCGGGTGATGATCGCCTTCATCTGGTGTGGCGTCAGGTTCTGGCTCTCGTCGATGAGAATGATCGAGCGCTGAAAGCTTCGGCCGCGGATGTAATTGAGCGCCTTGAACTGGATGCACGCCCGCTCGCGCACGTAATTGATGCTGCCCGCAGGGTTCTCGTCTTCCAGATGCAGGGCCTCGATATTGTCATTGATCGCGCCCAGCCACGGGTCCATCTTCTCTTCCTCGGAGCCGGGGAGAAAGCCGTGCTCCTCGGCCAGCGGCGGTGTGGACCGGGTGGCGATGATCTTGTTGTAGCTGCGCTGCTCAATGGTCATTTCGATGGCCGCCGCCAGCGCCAGGATGGTCTTGCCGGAGCCGGCCGCCCCGGTCAGGGTCACCAGGTGGATATCCGGATCCAGCAGCAGATCCAGTGCCACCGCCTGCTGGAGATTCATGGGCCTGAGGCCCCAGGCCTCGCGCCCGAGCAGTGACTCCCGGTGCAGGTGAAGCAGCGTGATCCGGCTGCCGTCCACCTCCAGGATCCTTCCCACGAAATCCCGCTCATCCACGATATACTGGTTCGGATAGACTTCCTCGCCGAGCAGGTGCTCCTCGAGCAGATTGCGGTCCAGGCGGTGCAGGGTTTCCGGCCCCTCGCGCCAGGTCTCCACTTCACTGACCTGCTCCCAGAAGGACCCGGCAACCGGAAAATAACCCCTGGCCAGCTGGCTGACGTCCGAGACCAGCTGGTCGTTCTGGTAATCCTCCGACTCGATGCCGCAGGCCCGTGCCTTGAGCCGCATGTTGATGTCCTTGGTCACCAGCACATAGCGCCGGCCGGGATCGCGGCTCTTGAGCGCAACGATGTCGTTGATGATGCGATTGTCATTGAGATGCTCGGGCAGCACCGACGAGGACTTGTCATGGCGCGGCATCATCACCGACAACCGGCCGCAGGGGCCCGGCTCCGGGCGGGGAATGGCCACGCCCTCTTCCACCTCCACCGGCGAGGAAGAACCCAGTACCGAATCGATCAGGCGGATCGCCGCGCGACAGTCTGCGGCGGTACTCGATTTGCCCGACTTCAGGCTGTCGAGTTCCTCGAGCACGGTCATGGGAATCACCACCCGGTGCTCCTCGAAACTCAGTAGCGAATTCGGATCATGAACCAGCACATTGGTGTCGAGCACATAAACCTTTTCCGCGTCCGCGGCATCACTGCCGTCGCGGCCGGAAGGCTCGCGGGAGCCGGAGGGCGAAGGGCTTCGGGAAGCAGGGGAATCTACGGGGTGTACCGTTGCCGCGCGCTTGTCCATGCAAAACACCTGCAGTTAACAAGTTTGTCTGACCGGCGGCAGCTGTTACGGAAGTGACGCGAACACCTGCCGCCGTACCCGGTATTGCGTGTCCGGCGGTGGAGCCTGGTTGCACTGATCGCGATCACTCCCGCACTGGCGGGATGCTTCTAACATAACTGCAATTTTGGGTTGAAACAACAAGCGGGAGGTTGCAGCGGTCGGCGGTCGGGTTTGAAAGTGCGCGATGCGCACCCCGCGGAAAACCGGCCTCTGACCGCCGGACGCTCCAGGGTCTTTCACGAGACCCTCCTTGGGAATGGATCGGAGCTGCCATAGAATGGGCGGCCAACCACCATGAGGAGCCGCCCATGAACGACGAGCATCCGGACGCCCCCCGGGTGGCCATGCCGCCTCCGCTGATTCATCTGGGCGCCATCGCGCTCGGCTACGGCCTGGACCGGTTCTTCGGCTGGCGCTTTCCCGTCGGCCCCGAACTCGCCATGCTTGCGGTGGTGCTGCTCATGCCGGGCATCCTGCTGGTTCTCTGGACGATCCTGGTGCTGCGCCAGCACCAGACCACGGTGCTCCCCCACCGTGCGGCATCCAGCCTTGTCACCAGGGGACCCTTCCGGCTCAGCCGCAACCCCATTTACCTGGGCTTCGTGCTGCTCCACCTTGCCTGCGGGCTGAGCCTGGGCAGCCCGGGCATCCTGCTGATGCTGTTTCCCGTGTTCTATGTGATGAACGCGCATGTCATCGCCGAGGAGGAAGCCTTCCACCACCGGAAGTTCGGCGAGCAATGGGAGGCCTATTCCCGAAGCGTGCGCCGGTGGGTTTGAGGCGCGCGCGACCTGGAAAAAGGTCTGCGGCCTCGCAGGAGCGCTGCTTGCAGCGCGAACTTTCCAGAGCGGCTGGTGGGAGGTTCGCGCTGCAAAGCAGCGCTCCCACGAGTGAAGGGGACCCTTCTTTCTGGCGGACACCCGAACCAGGGAAAGGAAGCCTGTCCTGCTGACCACCGACTACTGACCGCCGGCCACCTGGTCCTCGCCCCTGCGCGGCAAGGCCGCGCCCATGCCTCCTGGTGGTGCATTGCACCAGAACAACCCATCCCGCCTGCCCTGTTTCCCCGCTCCCGTCGAACAGAACCCCTCTATCTCGTTGATTCTTATCCCTTTCCCGTTACTGGCACGGTCCCTGCTTTACAGGGGTGAGCCGCCGGCGACTTCTGTCGCGGGTGTCATGCAAACGGACCAATGAGGATCAACTCAATGAACAACCGCAACCTTTTCAGAAAGTCCCTGCTGGGCACTGCCGTAGCCGCCATCATGGCTCCCCTTTCCGCAACCGCGGAGCCCATCTCCTTCGCCGGCGGCGAGATCACCGGCAGTGCGGAAGCGGCCACCTACTACCTCTGGCGCGGCTCCAATGAATCCAACGGCGCCGGCGCGATCTCCGGCTCCCTGGACTACGGACACGACAGCGGCCTGTACACCGGCGCCTGGGTGAGCTCCGCCACCGAAGAGCTGGAAATGAACTTCTACGGCGGCTTTGCCGGCGAGGCGGGCGGTTTCTCCTACGATCTCGGTGCGGTCCAGTACCGCTTTACCCGTGGCGGGCTGAGCCGGGGCGAACTGGACGAGGACGGCGAGGTCGAAGATCAGCTCGACCGGGCCCGCAAGGGCGCCGACTTCCAGGAATTCTATGTCCTGCTCGGCTATGGCGGTTTCGGCATCGAGGGCTGGTTCGGCTTCGGCGAGTTCGGCGCCTCCGACGAGGACGTCGAGGACAATTACTACGCCGTGACCTATGACCACGGCCCCTTCGGCATTGCCGTCGGGCACGCGGACTTCGACATGGATGAGATGGACTATACCCACCTGGATCTCAGCTACGAGATCTATGACGGGCTGACGTTCACCTACACCAAGATCGTGGACGAGGAAACCGAGGGACTGCGCGACACCACCCCGGCCCTCCATGTGGCCTACAGCTTCGCATTCTGAAGCAGCAGGCACTGAAACAAGGCAAGCTTCGGGGCCTTCGGGCCCCACCCCTTTCGACCCCGCGGGACACTCTCCCTGGTCCTGGCTGTTTCAAGCAAGCAGCAGTCCCGCGGGGTCGATCCATTTCGGAAAGCGGTCGGCAATCGGCTGTCCGCGGTCGGTGCCCCGATCCGTACGCGGCTGCTTCTCTTGCAAGCCCTGCTCCAGAAGCGGACCGACCCGCCTCAGGCGATCATGCCGGAAAAGCTCAGTCCACGCGGAACAGGATCTTCAGGCCGCTGCCCTGGTCCACCTCACCGGCGGGAAGGTAACCCAGCGCGCCCCGACTGGCCGCACGCGACTTCATGTCGCGGATACTGGCCGCTTCCCGCGGTGGCTGGCCGCCGCCGGTGAACACCTGCCGCGCCCAGTGCGAGCGCATCTGGTCCAGGCTCCGGCCGGCGACTTCCTGATAGAACCGCTCCCGGAGGGGGTGCCCGCTCGGCAGATCAAACAGCTGTACCCGGTGGCCGTCCAGGCTGCGGTTCTCACCCAGGAAGTACTGGCGAACCTCCGCCTGCGACAGCGAACCAACCCTCGAATCCTGCGAAGTCACCACCACCAGTTCCGCACCGGCCAGCAGGGGCAGCGACAGCAGAAGCATGGCTATTGTTTTTCTGAACATGATCAATATCCCTCTGAAGTCGCGCCTAGAAAACCACATCGACGGCCACACGGAAGACCATGGGGTCGCTGGTGTCCGGAACGGCGTCCGGGGTGTCGCCCATCGCGGGGTTCGCCTGCGAGTCACTGAACTGCCCGCCGCCGTCGCCGAAGTGCCCGTAACGGGAGGCCTCGGCCTTGAGCGCAATGCCGGGCGCCAGATCGTAGCGCACGCCCAGGGTGATGTTTTCCTGCTTGACCGCGATCGTGTCGTACAGGGCACAGGCAGTGGGATCCGAGCCATCACAGGCTTCATCACGACCACGATGATCCGTCCTCGCCCAGGTCAGATGGGGCATCAGCCGTCCGAAACGGTAGCCGCCCATCACGTACATGCCGTAGCGGTCCGGGAACCAGCCGGTGTCCGAATTGATGCTCAGCAGATTGCGTTCGGCCATCAGCACCAGGCTGCCGTCGTCATACTGGATGCCGCCGCTGGAGAAGTAGGCATGGTGGCCATCCAGTGTATTGCCACTGGCATCGAATGGATTGTTTGGGTCCGCCGGATTCGGAAATTCAACGCCGCTGAAGTCCTGATCAATAAAGGAATTGGTATACCCCAGCCAGGTGCTCCAGTTGCCCCAGCGGGAACGCAAGTTGATGCCGTGCTGGTTGCGCACTTCGAAGGTGGGCAGACCCGCGCCATCCACGTCCATGGCGCCCACCAGCACATTGACATCATGGGAGACCGGGCCCGTGTGCAGGCGCCAGGTCAGGTCCATACCTTCCATGGTATCCAGGGCCGCCACGTCATAGACTTCGCCGGGCAGCTTGATCCAGGGATAGGCATAGCCCACCTGGGTGTACTGGGAATGCATGTAGAAGGGCAGCACAATGCGGCCGGCCCGGGCGGTCACCGAGGGGCTCAGCTCGTAGCTGAAGTAGGCCCACTGGGTTTCCACCTCAAAATCCTGGTCCGCGCGGCTGAGAAACTGCACCACGGCCCGGGCCTCGTCGTTGATCCGGGCATCCAGCTGCACCCCGGCGCGGGTATGGCGGTTGTACTCCCAGGTGGTATCGATCCCGGAAAAGTCCAGCGGCCGGCCTTCTTCGTTTTCCACCGTGTTGGTCCGGTCCGCCCCGAAGGTCAGGAAGCCGTTGATGTCCAGCCGGTCCTCGGTGTGTCACTCACGTTCGAGCTCACCCAGGCGGGACTCGGCGGCCTGAAGGCGTTCTTCGAGTTCCCGCGAGACGTCTTCATCGGCCCAGGAATGGGCCGGAAACACCGCCATGGCGGCGGCCAGCAATGGCACCATGGAATATCGCATGACGAGCTTTCTCCCCGTTTTTCGCATGACCCCGGGCCATGCCTGTTGTTGTCGGTCGGAGCCTTGAGGCCCTTTGGTGAGTCGCTGCCGTGCCGGTTCTCCCCGGGTATCTCCGCACAAGGCCTCGAAAAAGAGTACTGGTTCACAAAAGTAGTAGCAATACGCTATCAGTAAAAATGATTAAAGGTGCCATGAGGGCGCATGGCCCGGGCTTCGCCAGGGAAGAGGCGGAAGAGGGGTCACTCTGGAATGCCCGGCTTACAGGGCGCCTTCGGCTTTTACTCCCGGCCGGAGTCCAGCTCGAAGTAGACCACCAGGGCGTCATGGTCGGAAACCGCCTCGCCGGTGCCCCGGGCGCCGTACAGCACCCGGTAGCGCCCGGCGTTGCCGCGGCTGGCTGCCGCCCGGGTGACCCGCTCCGCCAGCGAGGCGGGGATCAGGACATGGTCGATGGCCTGGCGCTGGCAGCGGAAGATGTAGGAGAAGCGCTCGTCCTCGTCGGGCACATGCCGCCAGGCGGTATGCCAGGGTGCCACGTCGAGCTTCTTCAGCGGCTTGCTGAACAGGCCGGCATCCCGGGCACTGTTGAGATCCCCCGCCACCACGGGGGTGCCGCCTCGGGCCTTGTAGTCTTCCAGCCAGGCGCGCAGGGTGCGGGCCTGGGCGCGGCGCTTGCCGTCCACCCACTCCACCCGGTCCTCGTCACGCAGACCGTGGCCGCTGCGCATGTGCACCACCACCAGGGTCATCTCCAGCGGTGCGCTGATACGAGCCTTCAGGGGCGGCCGGTCATGCAGCGGGTCTCCGGTCCACTGGTGCCCGGTGAGGATCTGTCGCACCGCTTCCACTTCTACCGGGGCCCGCGCCAGCAGGCCCACATTGATGCCGGAGTCATCATGGCCCGGCTTCAGCCAGGCCCGGTATTCCGGACCACCCCGGGCGGCAATCTCCCGAGCCAGTTCTTCCAGGCGTGCCAGCGTCTCGACTTCCTGCACCGCCAGTAGATGAGGCGCATGGAGCACTTCCCGGATCCATTCGGCCAGCACCGGAATCCGTGCATCATGATCCTCGGCCGTCAGGTCCGAGTCGTCACGGCTGTCTTCCATCAGGTCCCAGAGATTGAAAGTGGCCAGGGTGAACTCATCGGCGGCGGGCGCGGGAACCGGGCGGACTTCCTCGACCACCTGCGGGCAGGCCTGACCGGAAAACGGCAGGGCCAGCAGGGCCAGAAAAAGGGGAAACCGCAGTCTTTCCATGACCGCCATGACCGGCCACCTCATTAGCCGTGAATCGGGAAAGGGTATTGTGTACCAGGCGGGCAAGCGATGGCGAGCAGACGGCCCCTGACCCGTGCGGGTTCTCCGGGGCTGTCCATGACCCGCGGGCCGTGGGGTGCGCGGTGCGCACCCTACCCAATGCGGGTGTCGCAAAGGCTCTTCCGGCACCTGTAGGAGCGCTGTTTGCAGCGCGAAAACCCCGGATTCCGGCATGGTGCTGGCTTCTTCGCGCTGCAAGCAGCGCTCCTACAGGTGCCGGAAGATGCAGGTGCCAGAAGACCCTTTTACGAGAGCTTCTCCGGACAGAAGGATCAGGGCAGGGAGAGTTCCTCCCGGTCCGCGAAAGCGGCGGTGCCCGCCCATTCATCGATTTCGCCCTCGTAGAGCTCGACCAGCGCCATGATGCCCTCGGCGTTTTCGCCGGCAAAGCTTCCGCCAATCGATCCCGTCCAGTCAGCAAGCTCCTGATCGCCTTCAAGCATCAAACCCTGGTCATAGAACGCTTCGATCGCATCGTTCCCATTGGGTTGAAACTGACCGATCAGGTCCCCTTCAAACCCTTCCAGCCCCAGGGACACGAACATGTCACGGTCCGTAAAATCCACTCCAATAAAGGAGCTGTCCGCAAGCTGCACGAAATCCCCTTGCGGATTGAAAAGCTGCCCACTGTCGGCGACGAGGCTGTACTCGAAGGTCCCGGAAAGCTGCCCGGAGTCCATCAGGTCCTGCATGCGCTCGAGATCCTGGGTGTGGGTGCTGGCCATGTACTGCCAGTTGGCACTGTCGTGTTCGGTATCTTCTCCCTCCAGCGCCATCTCCGTGGCCGTATACTGACCCTCTTCCCAGATGCCCCAGTTGATCTGCCCCGCTTCGTCGCCCAGCTCATGCACATGCTGGGCAGCCGGCTCCTCCCCCTCATTGGCCTGGAATATGACCGTTCCCAGATCCCGGTCCATGTAACTGATCCCGTCAACATAACGCCCAGCGCCGTTACTCGATGTGGTCATCCCGAATGTTCCGGCGGCACCGATACTCATCTGGCATTCGCCATCCGGGCAGATTGTGGCCGTGCTCAGCGCAGCGTTGAAGGTCCGCTCGCGCTCACGCTGAAAGCCAAGGGTTCCAATGTGCATGTTCTGGAAAGGATCCATGTCGGGGTTATCCGCCACGCGCAGGAATGCCAGCGCTCCCTCGGCGCCGCTGCCCGAAAACATGCCGTCGATTTCGCCGAACCAGTCGCTGTTGGAAGAACGGAGAAAGATCGACTCCTGATAGAACTCCTGGACAGCACCAAGCCCATCCAGCGAGAAGGCGTCCCCCCCTTCCGTCAGGCCCAGTGCCACGCGCATGTCCATCTCGCCGAAGTCCACTGTAAGCCTGCCATCGGTGACGGCCATCTCGTTACCCAGCCGGCCCTGCAGGCCGCTGCTACCCTGAAGGTCGAAATGGTAGCTGCCAGTCAGATTCACCGGCCCGGCATCATCAGCCAGTGCCCCGTCGACATAATCCAGCCCGAAACTGGCCGCGCCGTAGTGCCAGCTTCCCTCTTCCCCGAATGAGTCCCACTGATAATCGCCTTCCGCCCAGCGACCCCATACGATTTCACTGGTGGTGTTGCCGTCCTCGTCGGTTGCACGATGATAACCCTGTGTTTCCGGTGCATCACCGGTGGCCACCAGGGTCCCGCCGCCTTCAAACTCGATTTCGGTTATGACCCGCTGTGCGCCCTCGCCTTCATAGGTGATCGTATCCGGCTCGCCCAGGCGGTTGTTTTCAAGCCATATGCCATCATTGCTCACAAAGTGGGCCGACAAGCCGAGCTCCTGCCTGAAGGGCAGCGCAAAGGTATTCTGGAAAGCGGCTGTTCCGATGAAACCGCTCATGTTGGCATTGCCACCCTCTTGCAGAACCTGCAGATTTGCCAGCAGGCCCTCGCCGCCGGAGCCACTGAAAGCACCACTGAAACGGCCTTCCCAGTTGTCTTCGCTTCCCAGTTGGATAAAGGTGTCATAGAAATCGGCGAAGCTTCCCATGCCCGCCAGCTGGAAGCCGTCGACGCTCTCTATCAGAGGAAGCAGGTCAAGCAGGACATCCATCTCCCCCTGGCCAAAGTCCACATCCACATGCCCTCCCAGCAGTTCCATGCTGTCGCCGTTCGGGTCAGTCAGGACGGTTCCGCCCTGGTGGTCAAACCGGAAATTCCCCGAAAGATTGGTGGCGGTGCCCTCGTCCAGCACATCGCTGGCCGCCATGTAATGCCAGGGAGTACGCACATCCTCCTCGGAAGCGACATCCTCCGCTATGCTTTCAAAGGTGTAATCTCCCTCCGCCCAGCTTCCCCAGATGATCTCGCTGGTTATTTCCCCTCTGCTGTCCCGTACCTGGTGATAACCATTCTCCTGCGGCGCGGCGGACGGGTCCGCAAGAACCCGGTCCCCGAAACCATCGCCCGCGGAGCTCCAGCCCGTCATGATCCGGTCCGCCCCGTCCCCGCTGAAAAAGAGCTCATAGTCGGGTGCATCCGAATCAATACGCCGTTGATCAATGGAGGGGCCTTCCGGATCAAGAAACAACGCCGAAAGCGCCTGTACATCGTTGAAGGGCAAGGGTGCATCAAGCGCCCCGGCCACCACCGCTTCGCTGGTGGCGGCGATCGCTTCCTGGAGCTCGTCATCTTCCTCGCCGGCCAGTGCGGCCAGCAGCTCTTCCTCTTCGTCGTCCACCGGCACACCCAGCCCAAGCTCGAAAAGACGCATCATTTCCGGCATGAGCAGCGGCTGTGAATTGCGGTCCGCCACATAATAGACCTCGCCCGGGCCGACGATGACGCTGCCCACGTCCGAGGCCATCTCGGCCGAGCCTTCCTCGATCATGAAATAGGTGCCGGCGTCCACGTCCGGAAAGCCTTCCAGCCCCCCTTCGGGGACATGAACCATCTGGAAGATGGTGCCGCGAATGCCGATGGTGGCGGTGGGAGAGGCATGAGAACTGTTGCGCGGACGCTGCCGGGTGATGGCGCCGGTGATCTTGCGCATGGCGCCGCGAAAGAGGCTGCCCGCCTGAGCGGAAAGGCTTGCGTCTTCCTCGTTGTAGCGCTGGGCCTCGAACAGGTACTCGGAACCGCCCTTGAGCGAGAGCATACTGCCGTCATCGAGACGCACCTGGGCGCGAGCCTGAGCGGCGGTAACAATGCGGTCGTCCACATGGACGGCACTGCCGCGTTCGGCCACGCGGGATTCCCTGTCCGCATCAAGCAGAGTCACCTCGCCTTCGGCAAAAATCACCTGCCCGATCGGTTCTTCGGCCAACGCCTGGGAAAAGGAAAGCGCCAGCAACACCAGCGCCCACACCATTCGCGTTACGGAGCTCGTTATCGTATTCATTTGAGGCCTCCCTTCCGGTCCCTGCGGGACAGGCTGCTAGAAAAAGCGCGTCACGCCCAGATTTACAAGCGTCTGATCATATTCGAAGAGGTCGAGACTGGAGGACTGGTCCCGATGCTGCGCCCGGGCCCGTACCAGCCAACCCTCGGCGGGGAAGTACTCCCACTGGGCACCCAACACCAGGGAACGGTCCCGCCGACTCTGATCACCATTGTCGAAATCCAGCGCCTCGACCGGGGTATAATCCTCGCTGTATTGCGTCCAGCGCAGCGCCAGGTCCGCACCAAGCCGATGCCGGGGATTCAGCATATAGAAGGTACGCCCCCGGATTCGTTGCCGGAAGGCGTTTTCCCCGGGACGCTCCGAAACCGCATCCTCGTAGCGCAGGTCAAGATCCAGGTCCGTACGCCAGCGCTCGGTATGCTGATACTGCATCGCCAGCACGGCACGGAACTCGTCATGATCGAAGCGATCCGCTTCGAAATCCATGTCCCGCCAACCCAGCCGCACCCGGTATTGCAGGTCTTCGCGCAACTGGTTACGCCACTCTCCCCACAGCCCCAGCATCTGCCTGTAGTGGTCGCCATCCAGACGCAGCTCGCCGCCCTCCACGCCGGCACCGATTTCCTGGTGTCCATTCAGCCGGTAGCCCCACTGGCCTTCAAGCTGGAGGAAGTCCAGGTCGAACTGCTCGGCGGCCTCCTCGTCGTTGCGTCGCACCATGCCGTTGGCGGAAATCGAGAAATTCTGGCGCTCGCCGGCATGGATCCGGTGCCGCACCCCGCCCTGCAGGCCGGCAAACAGGGTCTCGTCCGGGGAGATCTCGCCGGTGATGCCCGGCAGCAATTCCAGCTCGGTTTCCGGCCAGGAGCCCGGATTGCTGTCGTGACCCAGCTCCAGGCCCAGGTAACCACTGAGCCCGGTGGCCCGCTGCTGCCTTTCGGGAGGTTCCACGCCCAGCTGCCGACGCGCTTCATCCATGGCCCGGCGGGCCCGGGGCGGCGGGTCCAGTTGCTCCAGACGTTCCAGTTCCGTAACGGCGTTATCCCGCTGGCCGAGCTGGATATAGGCACCCACCAGTTCCAGCCGAGCGCCGGCATTCAGCGGCTCCCGGGCCAGCACACGTTCCAGGGGAAACAGGGCCTGGCTGGGCTCGCCGGCGCGCACCGCCGCCAGCCCCAGCCAGTAATCAAATTCCGGGTTGCCGGCGTGCTCGGGCTCCAGGGCCGCCAGCAATCTGTAGGCCTCATCGGCCTCGCCGCGCTCTAGCAGTGCCCGGGCCTCGGAAACCGGCCCTTCAACCGCAATGGCGGGCTGAAACAGGATGGAAAGAACCAGGACAAGCGCCGCCGGAAGACGTGCGAACAGGCCCCCCGGCACCATCTGTCCCGCGGATGATGAAACAGAACCGAAAACATTCCCCATTGTTACCTTCCCCGTGCTCCTGCGGTCACCATTTCTTATTGGCGAAGTAAAACGGCCCCCTGAGCCGCCCCATGCACATCGTGTTCTCTGGCCAACCCATGGCCATGACAAGCCGCACCATGCCCGGTTCCCGGTAACTGCTGTTCACTGATCCGGGCAGGTGTCGCGGATCGACAGGGCCTGCGTCCCCCGACAGCAAGCCCCGAGGGTATACATCATACTAGCAAACGAGGTGACGAACATACCGGCGCCCCCTTGCGAGGGTGTCGCTAAAGGGTTTGTGGGAGCGCACCCCGGGGTGCGAAGAACCTGGCACCATGCCGAAATCCGGCGCCTTCGCGGCCCAAGGTCCGCTCCCACAGGTGCCAGAAGACCCTTTTGCGACACCCTCCTTGCCGGAGGGAAAGGCCGAAAGATCAGCCACTTGCAACGAACAGCGGCTTCACCAGCCTTTTGCCCTGCCCGACCTATTGACCCCGTCTGACGGCAAAATCCGCGCACACCGGCGATTCCACGTCCCGGAAGCCGAAACACAGCTCATGGGTGTCGCCGGGTTCCAGTTCCCCGGTCAGCCGGAACAGCATCAGGTGGCGGCCGCCGGAGCGGAATTCCACCTTCCCGCCGGCGGGGATCTCCACTTCGGTGAGCCGCTGCATGCGCCGGGTGCCTTCGTCGCCGTCCACCCAGGTATGAATCTCGCCCGCCTCGGCAATATCGGTTTCGAAGCCGGTCAGCACCACGGCCTGTTCGCCGCGGTTGTGCAGGGTCATGTATCCGGCGGTACTGGAAGAGACCGGCGGCACGGCGCGCAGCCAGCCTTCGTCGATTTCCACCTGCGCCATGGCGGCGCCGGAAAGCAGCCACAGCATCAGGGCGGTGCAGAAGGAACTTCGGTTACAGCAGCGAACGGACATCGGCAATTACCTCCTCGGGCTCCGGATTGGCCTGGAACAGCTTGCGTACCCGACCCTGGTCGTCGATCAGGTAGACGTAATCACTGTGGGCAAAATCGTACTCTTCGGCGTCGTCGGCGCCCTGGCGCATGAAGACAGCGCCGTACTGGCGCGCGGCCTGCTCGACTTCCTCGACGGGGCCGGTCAGGCCGATGAAATCGTCATGGAACCAGCCCAGGTATTCGCGCAGATGCTCGGGGGTGTCCCGCTCCGGGTCGAAGCTGACGAACACCACATCCACCCGGTCGGCCTCGCCGGCCTGCTCGAGCTCCTGGTAGGCCTGGGCCAGCCGCGCCATGGTGGCCGGGCAGTAGTCCGGGCAGTTGGTGAAACCGAAGAACATGAGCACCACATTGCCGTGGAGCTCGGCGGTGCTGAATGTCTCGCCACGGTGATCCGTGAGCACCAGCTCGCCACCAAGCCGCTCGTTGACGGGCAGCTCCTCGCGCCCGTTGTTCTCGAGCTGCAGGTAAAGAAGCACCCCGGCCAGCACCAGAATCACTGCCGTGGCCAGAACCGCGAGCCTCTGGAACATCTGCTACCTCCGCGAAAGGCTGTCCGGGAAAGCGGGGGGAAGGGGAAACCACCCCGCCGGGCTGGCGCACAGGTTACCCTTAGCCCGCGTTTCGGGCCAGAGTTCCAGCGCCGGAGGCTGCCGCAGAAGATCTTGCAGCGCGAACCCGCACCCAACCTTTCCGGAAGGTTCGAGACAAGCACCGCTCCTGCACTCCCCTCTCCCTTGATGGGAGAGGGGCCGGGGGAGAGGGTGCGGCTACGGAAGCCGCAAGGCTCAATGCGTTCCCGTAATTCTCCCCCTCTCCCTGTCCCTCTCCCACGAGGGGAGAGGGACCCTCCATCAAGGTCATGCCTGTCGCGCGGCGAAGCCGCGCAACCTCGAAGCTCGAAGCTCGAAGCCCGTAGCCCGTAGCCCGTGGCCCGTGGCCCGCAGCCGCGCCCAGAAGGGGCGCGAAGACGGTTTCTGGCTGGCGGCCACAGGCGTATAATCGCCGGCCTCGAAGCATTCCACGCAGGGCGGACGCCATGGCTCGCAAGCTGTTCATACAGACCCACGGCTGCCAGATGAACGAATACGACTCCGACCGCATGTCGGATCTGCTGGAGGCCAGTCACGGCCTGGAGCAGACCGACCGGGTGGAGGACGCCGACGTGGTGCTGCTCAATACCTGCTCCATCCGCGAAAAAGCCGCCGAGAAGGTATTCCACCAGCTCGGTCGCTGGAAGACGCTCAAACGCGACAAGCCGGAACTGATCATCGGCGTGGGCGGCTGCGTGGCCAGCCAGGAAGGCGAGACCATCCGCAAGCGGGCCCCCTGGGTGGATGTGGTCTTCGGCCCGCAGACACTGCACCGGCTGCCGCAGCTGATAGAAGAGGCTGCCGGCGGCGCGCTGGCCATGGACATCTCCTTTCCCGAGATCGAGAAATTCGATCGCCTGCCCGAGCCGAGCGTGGACGGGCCCACGGCCTTTGTCTCCATCATGGAAGGCTGTTCCAAGTACTGCAGTTTCTGCGTGGTGCCCTATACCCGGGGCGAGGAAGTCAGCCGCCCGGTGGAGCCCGTGCTCGACGAGATTCGCCATCTCGCCGAGCAGGGCGTGCGCGAGGTGAACCTGCTGGGCCAGAACGTCAACGCCTACCGGGGCCACAACCGCCAGGGCGAGACCCTGGATCTGGCGGAGCTGATCCTGCTGGTGCGCGAGATCGACGGTATCGACCGGATCCGCTACACCACCAGCCATCCGGTGGAGTTCAGTGATTCACTGATCGACGTCTACGCGGAAGTGCCGGAGCTGGTCGATCACCTGCATCTGCCGGTGCAGTCCGGCTCCGACCGCATCCTGGCGCTGATGAAGCGCAACCACATGGCCATGGAATACAGGTCCCGGATCCGCAGGCTGCGCCGGATCCGGCCGGACATCTCCATTTCCTCGGACTTTATCGTGGGCTTTCCCGGTGAAACCGAGGCGGACTTCCAGGCCACCATGGACCTGATCCACGAAATCGGCTTTGATCACAGCTTCAGTTTTGTCTACAGCCCGCGGCCGGGGACGCCGGCGGCGGAGCTGCCGGACGACACCCCGGAAGAAGTGAAGAAGCAGCGCCTGCGGATCCTGCAGGCGCGGATCCAGCAACAGTCCATGGCCATCAGCGAAGCCATGGTGGGCAGCCGCCAGCGGATCCTGGTCGAGGGCATCTCGAAGAAAGACCCGGGCCAGCTTCGCGGGCGCACGGAAAACAACCGTATCGTCAACTTCCGCAGTACCGAACCGGAGCTGATCGGCCGCTTCGTGGACGTGACCATCAGCGAGGCCCTTCCCAACTCCCTTCGGGGCACGGACGCGCGCCTGGCAGAAGGCGAGGAATCACTCGCATGCCCCGCGTGAAGGCCCTGCATTGCGAGCGAGTGCTTACGTCGAATATCCGCTTTCGTTCCCGGTCAGTTCGGGTTTATCCTTTGATGAAAGAGCGTGACAAGGAGGCTTCGAAACCGTCTTGAGTCAGAATGCGTCCCGCAAGCTCAACCTTGAGCCCTACGATTCCCGTCGTATCGCCAGCCTGTGCGGCAACCTGGATGAACACCTGGAACAGATCGCCCGCCGCCTGGGCATTGAAATCCTCAACCGTGGCAACGAATTTCACCTCTCCGGCGAGGCCGAAGCCGTGCACGCCGGCTATGCGGTAATCTCCACGCTGTACGACCAGACCGACGAGGGCGCCGAGGTCACTCCGGAGATGGTGCACCTGCAGTTGCAGAGTTCCGGCATGGCGGCGGACAACACCGTCGAATTTCCCGCCGAGGAAACCCAGATCCGCACGAAAAAGGCGCGCATCCGCCCCCGGGGCCGTCACCAGGGCAGTTATGTGCGCGCCATCCGCCGTCACGACATCAACTTCGGCATCGGCCCGGCGGGCACGGGCAAGACCTGGCTGGCCGTGGCCTGCGGCGTGGAGGCGCTGGAGCGCGGCGAGGTGGAACGTATCCTGCTGGTGCGCCCGGCGGTGGAAGCCGGTGAGAAGCTGGGTTTTCTGCCCGGGGACCTGGCGGAAAAGGTGGACCCGTACCTGCGCCCGCTCTATGACGCACTCTACGAGATGCTCGGCTTCGACAAGGTCGCGCGGCTGCTCGAGCAGGATGTCATCGAGATCGCGCCGCTGGCCTACATGCGCGGGCGCACGCTGAACAACAGTTTCATCATCCTCGACGAGGCCCAGAACACCTCGGTCGAGCAGATGAAGATGTTTCTCACCCGTATCGGCTTCGGCTCGCGGGCGGTGGTCACCGGGGACATGACCCAGGTGGACCTGCCCCGGCATCAGCTCTCCGGCCTGGTTCACGCCACCGAAGTGCTGCGCGACGAACAGGACATAGGCATTACCCGCTTCGACAGCCGGGACGTGGTGCGCCATCCGCTGGTCCAGCGCATCGTGGAAGCCTACGAGCGCCATGAACAGGACCAGCAGGCTGAAGATTGAGCTGCAGCACGGCTGCCGACTCCCGGACATTCCCGGTGACCGGCAACTGTGCCAGTGGGCGCGGCAGGCAGGCGAGGCCGTGAACGCCGAGGGGGAACTGCTCCTGCGGATTGTCGACAGCGAGGAAAGCCGGTCACTGAATGCCCGCTATCGCGGTCGCGACAAACCCACCAATGTGCTTTCCTTCCCGTTCGAGCCGCCCGCCGGACTGCCGGCCGAAGCGCTGCCGGCAATGCTGGGAGACCTGGTTCTCTGCGCCGAAGTGGTTTCTCGCGAGGCCGGCGAACAGGGCAAGCCCGTGTCGGCGCACTGGGCACACATGATCGTGCATGGCCTGCTTCACCTGCTCGGCCATGACCATCAGCAGGCGCGGGAGGCAGCGGCAATGGAAGCGCTGGAAACCCGTATCATGGAACAGCTGGGGTTTGACGACCCCTGGAAAAACGAGGATCACGACGATCATGACTGACGAGAGTCAGGAAAACAGCCGCGGCCTGCTCCAGCGCATCGGCCAGCTCTTCGCATCGGAACCGGAAAACCGCGAGGATCTGCTTGCCCAGACCCGCTCCATGCGCGAGCGTGACGTGCTTGACACCGACACCCTGGGCATCATCGAGGGAGCACTGCAGGTAGCGGACATGCCGGTGCGCGAGATCATGATTCCCCGCACCCAGATGGTGAGCATCCGTGCCAACATGCCCCCGGAGGAATTCCTGCCCCGGGTGATCGAGTCTTCGCACTCGCGCTTTCCCGTGCTCGGCGACGACCCGGATGAAGTGCTCGGCATCCTGCTTGCCAAGGATCTTCTGCCCCTGGCGCTGGAGCCCGCGCGCATGGAGCGCTTCAATATCAAGGATCACCTTCGCCAGGCGCTGGTGATCCCGGAGTCCAAGCGGCTTGACTCGCTGCTGCGGGACTTTCGCATAAGCCGCAACCACATGGCCATCGTGGTCAATGAGTACGGCGGCGTGGCCGGACTGGTAACCATCGAGGACGTGCTCGAGCAGATCGTCGGTGAAATCGAGGACGAAACCGACATCGAGGAAGACGAACACTGGATCAAGAAGCTCGATCAGGACGAATTCACGGTCAAGGCCCTCACACCCATCGAGGATTTCAACGAGTATTTCGGGGTCACCTTTGACAACGGGGAATTCGATACCATCGGCGGGCTGGTGATGCAGCGTTTCGGGCACCTGCCGGACCGGGACGAAAGCATCATGCTGGGCGATTTCCGCTTTACCGTGCTCAGCGCCGATGGCCGCACAATCCGGCTGCTGCGGGTGACACCGCTTTCGGGGGAGGAACAGGATCTTGATACCGGTTCCGGCAAACGCGCCAACAGGGGTTAGGGCACTGCCCTGGTTGTCCCTGTCCGTAGCACTGATCACGCTGCTGTTGCTGGTTTTCTGGCAATGGCAGTACAGCGGTGCCGAAAGGGAACTGCGCCTGGAGTATCAGCGCAGCGGGCTTCAGGAGCTCGAGGTGGCCGCCTGGATTTCCCGGATGCGCCTGGAGGGCCACGCGGAGCGGGCCCGGCGGGTGCAGACCCGGCAGGAGCGCGGCGACAACCGGGCCCTGTTCCGCACCATCGCCTGGGACCGGGCCTTTACCGAACACCTGGCCGACCAGGGTGAGCGGTACTGGAACGAGTCCGAGCTGGAACACTGGCAGTCGGTGCGCCCGGCCTTTTCCGAAAGCCTGGAAAGCCTTCCCCGCGCACGTGCCGGGCTGGTGCCGGCCGACCCGAGCCCGGGCACACTGGTGACCTTCCACTTTCTCAACCCGAATCTGCTCCACTGGCTGGTGGCAGTACTGGTACTGCTTCCCTTTGCACGAGGCCTGGAGGCGGTGCTGGGCACTGTGCGCACGGCCCTGATCTGGCCGGCGGCGGCACTGCTTGCCGGAGCCGCCGCCGCGCTGCTGCCCGGCGCCCAGCACCTGCCCCTGATCAGCACCACCGTACTGGCCTCGGCCATGACGGGGATGTATCTGGGACATTTCGGTACCGCGCGAGTAAATTTCCCCCTGCCCGACCTGCGCCGGCGCGGCCTGCAGTGGCGGCAATGGCCGGCCGCCGTGCTCGCCCCGCTCTGGCTGCTGCTTCCCGCCCACGCATTGCTGACCGGCGAGCCGGCGAGCCTGCCGGCGCTGCAGCTGATTGCCCTGGTCGCCGGCGCCGTGCTGGTGCAGCTCGGCCGGCTGCAGGACCTGGGTGACCTGGAGGAAGAAACGGAACCGGACGAACAGGAAACCGAGCTGCGCGCCCGGCTGGCCTCGGGCTGGGCGGCCCTGGGCACGTCGAACTTCGCGGAAGCGGAGCGCCAGTTCCAGGCCGCGGTGGAGCTCGAGCAGGAGCACTTCGATGCCCTGTCCGGGCTGTACCAGGTCCGCAAGCTCAACCCGGACAGCGAGGACTGGCTTGCCACCACCGAAAG
>SLJS01000338.1 GCA_007135015.1 Alcanivorax sp.
CCCTGCCTGGATCATGTGGGTTTCTGGATGCGCCGCCGGCTGGGTAGCCTGTCCTGGCCCGAGCAGCGAAAAGCACTCCGACAGCTGGCCGCGTCCTGGTACATCATGCTCTTCCAGCTGCCCCTGATTCCGCCGCTGACCTGGCGCCTCGGCGTGGGCAGGCTGTGGCCGCTCTTTCTCGAACGCGTCGAGGGGGTTCATGAAACCATGCCCAATGAAACCCGAACCGAGGACGGCCGCCACGGCGTGAATCTCTACCGGGCGAATTTCCTGCCGAGGCTGCTGCGCCCGGCGCCGCGCTACGCCGATGCACCGGTGCAACTGATCGTGCCCGGCGGCGACCGTTTCGTCGGAGAGCAGCTGTTCGAGGACCTGCACCAGTGGGTGCCGGAGCTCTACCGGCGGTGGATCGACGCCGGTCACTGGGCGCCGCTGAGCCATCCGGACCGGCTGGCGGAGTGGATCGGAGATTTCGCCGAGGCGGTGGAGGCGGGCAGCCAGCACGACAGCCACGGCGCACTGCGCATCAAGGCACCGCTGGCCGAGGCCGGCTGAGCCGGGGCTCCTGGCGAGCCCCGGCCGTTGTTCAGTGCTGCCCGCCGGTGGTGGGCAGCTTGATCGGCAACCCCATCTTCGCGCCCAGCTCGACGCACACGAACAGCGGCCCGACCAGCAGGAATACCAGATCCTCGGCGAAGGAAGGCTTCTTGCCTTCGATCTTGTGGCCCCAGAACTGCACGGCCCAGGCGGCCACCCAGATGATCAGACTGGTCCAGCCCAGTGACAGGGCACTGGCCTCCAGCGCCCGCACGCCCCACACGGACAGGAAGAACCAGGCCGCCATCATGGCCAGCGGCCAGATTCCCAGTCGCAGGTAGAACAGCGCGGCCAGGGCGCCGGTCACGGTGGCGCCGTTGACCCAGTAGGCCGCCGGCTCGCCCAGGCCCAGCCAGCCACCGAGGGGAATCAGCCACAGCAGCCCCACCGAGGCAAAAAAGATTGCCGGCACGCAGATAAAGTGCACCCACTGGTTCACCGGGTTCTGATGGCTTTCGCCGTAGGCTTCCAGAAACTGTGGAAGATCGCGCATGATTTACCTCCCTGACTTGATCTGACGCAAGCATAGCGGCCCGGGCGGGGGCATGCTTGTATCAGACGGCTATGCGCGGCGCGGGGGCGCCGCGCGGCTGCGGGCTCCGAGCTGCGGGCATCAGGCCCGTAGCCCGTAGCTCGCGGCGCGTAGCTTATTCGGGTTTCGGATCCTTCCAGAAACCGGACGTGTCCGGCAGGTCGTTTGCCACCGAGCCTTCGAACACCGGTTCGCGCTTTTCCAGGAAGGCCTGGAAGCCGTCCCGGCCGTCCAGGCGTTCGCTGGTCAGATACATCAGCCGCGAGTCGATCTCGTGGGCGTGTACCGGATGGTCGAAGTTCGGGTTGCGCCAGAGCATCTGCCGGGCCAGCGCCACCGCCGTGGCGGAGGTCTTTGCCATCAACTTCTCCGCCAGGCCATAAGCCGCCTCGAGCACTTCCCCTTTCGGATGCACGCTGCGCAGCAGTCCCTTTTCCAGCCCTTCCTCGGCGGTAAAGATCTCGCCGGAGAGTACCCATTCCAGTGCGACCTGCTGGCCCACCAGTCGCGGCAGGAACCAGCTCGAGCAGGCCTCGGGGACGATGCCCCGCTGGGTAAAGACAAAACCGAGCTTCGCGCCTTCCCGGGCGATGCGGAAATCCATGGGTAGCGTCATGGTGATGCCCACGCCCACCGCGGCGCCGTTGATGGCGGCGATCACCGGCTTGTTCGAGCGATACAGCGCCAGCGATAGCTCGCCGCCGGAGTCCCGGATCTCGTCGATGTTGAGGGTGTCGCCCTGGGGCGTGTCATAGCCAAAGATATTGCCTTCGGCGCGCTCGAGTTCCATGCCCGCGCAGAACGCCTTGCCCTCGCCGGTAACCACGATTACCCGGATGCTGTCATCGGCGTTGGCCCGCTCCAGCGCGTCGAGCATTTCATCGCGCATGCGCAGGGTCCAGGCGTTCATCCGGTCCGGCCGGTTGAGCGTAATGGTGAGAATGCCGCCGTCGGTTTCGTAGCGGATGTCCTGATAGTCCATGCCGTGCCTCGTTGCCGGATTCCGTTGTTCAGTAGTACCAGGTCAGACCGACCGCCCAGCCGGAAAAGTCATAGTCCGATTCGTCCAGGTAGACGGCATAATCCACGTCGATGGAAAGCTCCGGCGTGGGCCGGAAGGCCGCGCCCAAACCATAGGAAATATCGGTGTCACTGACCGTGCTGGTGCTTCCGCCTCCGAAGAGCCCTCCATTTTCGTCGTCCACGGAGCCTCGAATGGTGGAAAAGCCGAACAGCCCGTAGAGCTCGAACTCGTCGCTCAGCGGCAGGCGGGGGCTGATAAACAGGCTGCCCAGCAGGTCGAGCTCGAATTCCTCGCCATTGACCGAGTCCGAGCCGCCCAGCCCGAAGCGTGATTCCAGCGCCGCGTACTCATTGATGCGATTGCCGAAGCGGAACAGAAAAGCCGTGTCTTCAAAGGAAGAGCCCCCGTCCGGGTCCAGTTCCCAGAACAGGGCGGCACCGCCGATATAACCGTCACCGCCGGTGACACCCAGGCGTTGTGCCGAAGTCAGCGTGGCCGTCAGCGTCAGGCAGGTTCCGATAAACAGCAGAGCAAGCTTGCGCACGATCATTCTCCCGTTGGGGTCCGATGGGTTCATCCTAGCCCGGATATTGCACCAAATGCCATGTAGTTCGCGCCGTGGATGGTCGTCGTCAGGCGTGCTCGCGACTGAAACCGTAGCAGGGACTACGGTTGAAGGAGCACGTGCGCCTGACGGCGGCCAGACCAGGCGAAGTGCATGGCAAACGTTAACGTCACCATGAAAAAGTGCCTGGAAACCTCTCAAAAGCCCCTGTAATCGCTCTTCCCTTCGATTACAGGAGTGGTTTGGTGCAATATCCGGGCTAGTCAAGGGTTGTGGCCCTGCCTACCGTCGTCCGGTCCGGCAGGGTGGCGATAACAGGCTCTTATCCCGCGCGCTGGCGGTTGTTCTTGACCGCCTTGAGCACCTGATTGCGCACCAGCATGCCCACCAGACGCCGGTTGCCATCCAGCACGGGATAGATCTTGGGTTTCTGCTTGAGCATCTGCTCGGCGATGTCCACCACCGAGTCATCCAGATCCACCGTAAGCGGGTCCGGATGCATCACATCCTCCACCTTCGGCGCGCCCTCGGCGTGATAACTGGACACGAGCAGAGCCTTGAGACAGTCCTGCTCGGAGACAAAGCCCACCACATGGTCGCCTTCGTCGATCACCGGAAGCCCGGTCAGATGGTGGTTGAGCAGGGTTTCCACCACTCCGGTAAGATCCGTGCCCAGCCGGATCGCCGGCGGATGCTTGGCCATTACGTCACGCACCAGCAGACTGCTCATTCCGTCCTCCTTGTCATGAAAACGACCCCCGGCATCAGCCGGGGGCGGGTATGGAGTCCGGATCGGGGCGAAAGGCGCGTTCACGCCGCCCGGGACTCCTCCCGGCGAAGCCATTCCGCCAGTTCCTCGGCGCCGCCGATCCGTTCCCCTTCAATATACACCTGTGGCGTCGTGCCGGCACCCGTCACCGCCGCCAGCGTGCTGTAGCTGAGCCCGCCGCCGAGTTCGATCTCCTCGAAACGGTAGCCCGCTTCGCCGAGCATCTTCTTCGCCCGGGAGCAGTGGGCGCAACCGGGTTTGGTGAACAGTGTCACCCTGCGCGGCAGCCGTGCCGAGTTGTTGATATAGCGAAGCATGGTGTCCGCGTCCGAAACCCGGAAGGGGTCGCCGGGCTCCTCGGGCTCAATGAACATCTTCTCGATCACGCCATCGCGCACCAGCATGGAATAGCGCCAGCTGCGCTTGCCGAAGCCCAGCTCGTCCTTGTCCACCAGCATGCCCATGCCCTCGGCAAAGTCGCCGTTGCCGTCCGGGATGAAGCGGATGTTTTCCGCATGCTGGTCCTGCGCCCAGGCATTCATCACAAAACCGTCATTGACGGACATGCAGATCAATTCATCAATGCCGTTTTCCCGGAACACGGGAGCCAGCTCGTTGTACCGGGGCAGGTGGGTGGACGAGCAGGTGGGCGTGAAGGCGCCGGGAAGCGCGAACACCACCACGTTGCGGCCACTGAACAGCTCCTCGCTGGTCACGTCCTTCCATTCGTTGCCTTCCCGCGTGTGGAACGTCACCTGCGGGACCGGCTTGCCTTCGCGATTGCTCAGCATGGTTCTGCCTCCATGGAATTGCCCTGTTGATGCGTGACCATGGTGGACCCGTCAGGGCAATATGGAAAACAGATTACTGCCATTGTATTGATAGGGAGAGGCGATCCGGACTGAGTCGACCCGGCTTCCGGGGTGAATGCTCTGTAACAATCACTCCAGATGGACGCCGAGCATCCAGGCCGCCTTCTCGTGGACCTCGATTCGCGCACTGGCCAGCGCCACGGTCCCTTCGTCCGACTGCTCCGCAGCCAGCTTCACGATGTGGTGTGCCTGGCTGGCAACGATGCGATGATCCTCGGTCAGCTTCCGGAGCATCTCCTCCGCCGCCGGCTCGCCGGTTTCCTCCCTCACTTCGGAGAGTTTCGCGAATTCCGTGTAGCTGCCCGGCGCCTTGAAGCCCAGCGTGCGGATCCGCTCGGCAATGCCGTCCACCGCCGTGGCCAGCTCCGTGTACTGCTGCTCGAACAGCGTGTGCAGCGTGTGAAACATGGGCCCGGTCACGTTCCAGTGATAATTATGGGTCTTGAGATACAGGGTGTAGCTCTCGGCCAGCAGCTTGGCCAGCGCATCGGCAACCTTCTTTCTTTCGCTCATGTCGTCTCCTTGCGTCGAGCTTTCCATGGGAAATGCGTTTGACCCTCCTGTGTAACGTTGTGGCGGCGGCCAGCGTTTGCAAGCAGGTCGATGCTGGTGCCGGAAAGGGATTCCCGACAGCCCATCTGCCCAGAGCCTACCGCCTCGGCCCGCAACGCAGGGTGAACACTCCCTGCGGGCCACGCTCCATGGCGTGCCGCTCTCGAATGCGGCGCGCCGGACAGGTACAATCCGCCCCTCCGTGCTGTATTGCAGCGAACGGAGCCACAGTTTTCGCAGAGGTGGCTGGGTGGACGATGGCCCGCAGGGCTGCCCGTTACCAGAGCAATGATCGGAACCACAGTTTCAGGAGAGGTGGCTGAGTGGACGACGCGAGGCCGCGAGGCCGAAGCGAACGTTGTCGCCGCAGGCGATGACGGCCCGGAGGGCGAGCCCGCCATCAGGCGGGCGAGTAAAGCACGCGACAGCAGCCCGCAGGGCTGCCCGTTACCAGAG
>SLJS01000174.1 GCA_007135015.1 Alcanivorax sp.
GGTGATCACGTTTGTGGACATCACCGAGACCAAAAAACTTGAGCACGCATTGCGCCGCGACCTCGAGGGATAGGAAGCTTCCTGACAAGCTTTCCCATGGTCTTCCTTTCGTGCAGCTTGGCCAGCGTTAGCCCGGATATTGCACCAAATGCCCTGTACTTCGCGCCGCATTGACGCCGTCATTACCGGCTGACTTTTCTCGCCTGATCTCCCGCCTGTTCAGCCGTATGTGCGCCAACGTACGGACTGTTTGCATCTGACTTCATACACTCATGGTCAGGATTTATCGCTGGCCCCTCGTAATTTATTCGTACGGGCTATGCGACCATCTACAGGGAGAACCATGATGCACCGCATATTCAAACCGCTTCTTATTGCACCGATGGCCACAAGCGTCATCATTGCTGCCATATTCGCAACCCTGGTCGGTTGTGCCTCGGCACCCGAACCACCCACCGCGTCCCTGGCAAAAGCCGCGTCTACGATCGACGATGCGGAACGCGCTGGTGCGCGCCAGTACGCGGGCGCCGACCTCGACGAGGCGAAAGCGAGATTCGCGCAGGCAGAAGGTGCGCTTGAATCCGAGAAAATGACCGAGGCCGGTCAGTTCGCGGAACAGGCGGGTGTCGCCGCCGACCTTGCAATGGCAAGGACCGAAGCCGCCAAGGCCTCTGAAATCAACCGGCAACTCCACCAGGACGCCGATGCCCTGGATACGGAAATGAAGCGTAAGGGAGATCAACGATGAACAATTTTACTGAGCACCAGAGGTTTTTCGGTGGTAGCTTTGCCGCATTGATTGCATCGCTGCTGCTGCTTTCCGCCTGCGCCACTGGACCTGCAAGTCCTGAAGGCTCCCTCGAGGCGCGTGAAAAGCTGACCGCGTTGCAGAATGATTCAGAGCTGGCCGGCCACGCCCGCTCTGAAATTCGTGAAGCGGAACAGGCCGTGCAACTCGCGGAAAAGCCCCTTCCCGCGTCCGACGGTACGCTGGCTTCGCACCGTGTCTATATGGCCGACCACAAGGTTGAAATCGCCCGTGCCAAGGCCACGACCCGACTCGCCGAGGCACAGCGCGCAACACTTGATGAACAACGCGGCGACGCACGACTCCGGGCGCGCACCCGTGAGGCCGATAAGGCTCACGCCGATGCCGCTCGAGCACGTTCGTCCGAAGCCGAAATGAAGAAGCGACTCGACGACCTGGAAGCAAAGCCGACGGAACGCGGAATGGTTGTTACATTGGGTGACGTACTCTTCGACACCGGAAGCTCGGATCTGCGTGACAGCGCTGGCAAGAACCTTGACAAGCTGGCGAGCTTCCTCGGTCAATACCCGGATCACCGATTGCTGATCGAAGGGCACACCGATAATGTCGGCAGCTCGGACTACAATCAACGGCTTTCATTAATGCGTGCGGAGTCCGTCAAACAGTACCTGACCGGAAAGGGAATCAGATCCCAAAGGTTGTCGGTTTCGGGAATGGGCATGCAAAACCCCATCGCTGCCAATAGCACTGCAGCAGGCCGCCAGCAGAACCGCCGGGTTGAAATTGTTATCGAGCCGCCCCCATACGTTTCTTCAACCACTACACGAATGTAACAGCAAGGCAGGCAGGTCTTGCAATCAGCATTAGTCTTATATCTTTATGGCGCGGCCTCCCCCCCCCAGGTTCGCGCCATCTTTTTTTTCAGGCAGGGCGTTGTTAATCCCAACAGACAGTGGGCCGAATGACTTCCTTTCTGAGCCAATCCCGCCTTAAGAATCGGCTGGCATCGCCAACAGGCGATCCGTTTCCCTTTTCACGACTGCGTAGCATTCGCAGCTCATCTCTTCCAGCTTCTCGCGATCCAGAACAGTAATCCTGCCCCTGTGATACTCGATCACACCCGCACGGTGTAGTGCGCCCGCGGCTTCGGTGACTCCCTCACGACGTACGCCCAGCATATTGGCAATCAGTTCCTGCGTCATTTTCAGCTCACTGGATTCCAGCCGGTCCAGTGAAAGCAGTAACCAGCGGCAGAGTTGCTGAAGGATACTATGATGGCGATTGCACACGGCGGTCTGAGCCATCTGTGTGATCAGCGCCTGGGTATAACGCAGCATCAGCCTGCGAAGAGCCGGGTCCGCATGGTTGAATTCGGAATTAAGGTGTTTTCCCGCGAGCCGATAAGCACCGCCGGCACTTTGAACCACCGCGCGGCTTGGGGTGCTCCCGCCGCCCATAAAGACGGAAATACCCACCACCCCATCCTTTCCAACCACCGATATTTCCGCCGAATCTCCGTCTTCCATCACATAGAGCAGTGAAACAATCGAGTCGGTGGGGAAATACACATAATGCGCATCATCCCCGGACTCATGAATCACCGTGCCCAGAGGCATTGATACATATTCCAGATTCGGAAAGATGCGCACCTGAGCTGCCTCTGACAGGGAGGCCAGCAGCAGATTCCGGGTCGGCAAGGGTGTATAACTGGACATGATTGGGAGCCTCCATGCAAAGCACCATGGTTATCCACGGACACTGATTCTCGCTCGGCTCACCCCGGGCCACCGTTGTTTACTCAGATCGGGTCAGTATTTCAGGCGTCCCACGATATACCGGAAACGGCAAGATTCCCGGGGGGGGGGAATCGACACCTCACTATCGCAATGTATCAGGCCGTTGTCCACCATATTGGGACTCGCAGTCTCTCTATCGGCTGCAAAGAGATAATAGGCGTTTTGATATCACTGGCGTGAGCTATTCGCTTCTCGCTGCTTCGGATATGGCCCGGACGGAATCTGTGTAACGGGCGTTCCCTGATGCCAGGGCTTCGGCCTGCCGGGCAGCCCCCAGGGCTTCGCTCGTCCTGCCCTGACGCAGGTAGGTCCAGGCGAGGTTGTAGTGTGCCGCCGGCTCATCAGGAGAAAGCTCAATAACCATGTGGAAATACGCCTCGGCGCCTTCATAATCAGCCTTTTGATAGGCCATGTTACCGAGTCCGAGATAACTGAGCGGATAGGTCGGCCAGCGCACCGCAGCCGCTGTGTAAGCAATGATCGCTGCCTCCCGACGCTGTTGTGCCTCCAGCGTGGAAACCGCCTCGACATAACGTGACGCGGTCGCCGTGGCGGGAATGTCTCCGGGCCTCGCTATCACCAGCGCCCAGTGCCCGCCCAGGCGCCAGGTCCGCTCGAAATGCCGGAATGACATCACCCGGCGCGGGCTCCGCCCGGAACGGAGAATGATCTCTTCCGCGTCCATGTCGAAACCGATCACCACCGCATAATGCCATTGCGGCCAAAAGGACAAGCCAAGGTTCTGCAGTACCAATACCGGGTATCCGGCGCGGATTTCCTCGAGCAGGTCGGCGAGTCGTGGCTCCAGTCGGTAGGGCACCCGGTCGGCGCGACGTGCCGCGCCGAGCAGCTCGCTTTGCAGGCTGCCGCGCAGCCCGGGCAGGTAAACCTGAGCGGCAAGATCCACGGGGTCAGCATCGGCGACACCGCTGACCTCAAGCAGCGTTGCCAGCGCCGCCGGACCGCACTGCCAGGCCGCCTGGGGATGAAAGGGCGTATCTTCAAGTTCCTGCTGACGTGGCTCGCCGCTCGGTGATTTCAGGGTGGGGTACTGATGGGAATAGCTCGCACACCCCCCCATGAGCAGCAAAAGGGGAATAACGCCGGCTCCGAGGCGCGCCCAACTTGTCACAAGACGCGCCACTTCCTTAGCGCAGAAAAAGAACGACCAGAAGGACAATGAGAATCGCAACGCCCACACCCACATCGGCGCCGGCCGGAAGATCCTCGATGCCGGCGGCAAGTGCGCGCACTTCCGCATCGGTCATTGCAGCCACCCTCTCGATCGCCTCTTCGGCACTGACGCCCATGCTTTGTAACTGAGCACGCACATCATCACGGCCGATCGATTCGATCAGGGCATCGCGGCTCAGAGCGTCGGATTCGTCTGCAATCACGCTACCCGTTCCGACGACGCCCGCGAAGGCGTATCCTGGTGTAATAGTGGCCATGAGCAGAGTTGCCATCATCATTAATCCGATCTGATAACGACGAGCAGCATTGTAGATCATCTTGGAGCCTCCAGGCGTTTGCCTTTTATGTCTCTTGAATTCGCACTCTTCACCCATTCCTTTCGCCCATTGCTCTCACAAATGCCCTGGATCAGGTGACGATCTCAGTGGAGAGACCGGCGTTTATTCTGTACGCCAGGCACCTTCATGTCTGTTCGGTATAGCACACAGGCAGAAGCTGGTTCCTCGAAATGTGCCTTACTATGTGTCATGACGTACAGACAGGGACTCCCTTCCGCGTCATTATTCAGCACGATCAATCGCGAAAGGGTTGATCAGGAATACCGATTACTCCTGGGAACGTATATGGAGAAAGGCCAGGTCAAGGACCGGACCACTACCCAAGCAAACCTTGACGAAGCCGGAACCACCCCATACCACCGGGGCCATCTCATGGCGACCGGACGGTTTTGAATACCTTTATCTGGAGCACGATGATGAACAGGCTAATAAAACTTCCTTTTCTTATCGCCGGCATAGCTGTCACTTCGACAGGGTTTGCCGCCGAACGAAACAATGCCGAAGCCGGCATCTACGTTGGCGCGGGAGTCGGCTACTATCGCATCAACGATGACGATTTCCTTGACGAAGATGACAGACTCAAGGATAACCGTGGCGCTTATCGTGTGTACGCTGGTTTCGAAGCCGGCAGGGTATTCGCGATCGAAGGCGCCTATACGGACTTTGCCAAGACCAGCGACGGCCTTGCAAGCATGGAACTGAGCGGCCTGTCCGCTGCGGTGCTGATCAATATCCCCTTGCTGCCAACTATCGCGCCTTACGGCAAGCTTGGCATGATGTCCTGGGACCGCAAGCGCTCCTTCGGCTCACTGAGCAGCAGTGACGATGGCAGTGACGTCTTTTACGGTCTGGGTGCGCGATTCGCCTTGTCCTACAACCTGGACCTGCGACTCGAGTACGAGCGCTATGCGATCGACGACATGGATCTCGACATGGCATCCATCAACCTGCAGTACCGTTTCTGAAGACGACAGCAAGAAAGCCCGGCATATTGCCGGGCTTTTGTCGGGATAATCAGCACACCACCAGAATCGGTTCTCGCCCCTCCCGGCACTTCTTCCGGGTACCTTTCGCCTGATCCAGTGTAGACAGGACCTACCTCTACAGCGGCGTTGGAACGAGACGTCTCGGCCAGCCAGGCTAGCCCGGATACTGCACCAAATGCCATCTAATTCGCGCCGCGGATGGTCGCCGTCAGGCGTGCTCGCGACTGAAGCCGTAGCAGGGACTACGGCTGAAGGAGCACGTGCGCCTGACGGCGGCCAGACCA
>SLJS01000186.1 GCA_007135015.1 Alcanivorax sp.
ACTGGTTACGCGCTTTGCTGTGCTGGTGCATGATCTGGGCAAGGCGGCCACGCCGGAGTCCAAGTGGCCGCGTCACGCCGGGCACGAGGAACACAGCGCGCAGTTGGCGGTGGAGCTGGCTGATCGGTTGCGCGCACCCGGCGACTGCAGGACCCTGGGCGAGCTCACCGCGCGCTGGCACACCCACGCGCACCGGGCCCTGGAACTGCGCCCCGCCACCATCTGGAAGCTGCTCCGGGCACTCGACTGCCTGCGCCGTCCGCACCGCCTGGAGCGTTTTCTCGAAGCCTGCGAGGCGGACGCCCGGGGCCGGGAGGGACTCGCCGAGCGGGACTGGCCCCAAGGCGATCTTCTGCGCGGAGCCGCGACGGCGGCCCGGGACATCGACATCAGCGAGCTGCGTGAACGAGGGCTGGAAGGCCCGCAACTGGGCGAAGCCATCGAGCAGGCCCGCATCCGTGCCATCAGGGAGTTCCGGAAACAATGGGAAGCAACGACACCGCACTGATCACCGGAAGCGCGCGCCGCATCGGCGCGGAGATTGCCAGGCACCTGCATGCCAGGGGTCTGGATGTGCTGATCCACTGCCGTAAAAGCCTGGACGAGGCCCGTGCGCTGGCCGGGGAACTCGACGCCAAGCGCCCCGGGTCCGCGCAGGTACTCCAGGCGGACCTGGAAGAGCCGCAAGCGGTGCGGGCGCTGGCCGCCGAGGCGCTGGGCGCCACGAGTCGCCTGACACTGCTGGTCAACAATGCGTCGAGCTTCTACCCCACGCCGGTGGACGAAGCCTCGGACGCGGACTGGGACGCGCTGGTGCACAGCAACCTGCGCGCACCATGGATTCTGGTCCAGGAACTGTCGGCAGCGCTGAAGGCCTCCGGCGGCAGCGTGGTCAACCTTGTCGACGTCTACGCGGCGCATCCGCTGGCCGAACACAGCCTCTACTGCATGGCCAAGGCCGGGCTGGCCATGATGACCCGCAGTCTGGCCCGGGAGCTGGGCCCGGCTGTGCGCGTCAACGGCGTCAGCCCGGGTCCCATCCTCTGGCCCGAAGACGGCGGCCCGGACCGCGAAGCCATGCTGAGGACCCTGCCGCTGGGCCGCTGCGGCGAGCCCGCCGACATCGCCGGCGCCGTGGCCTGGCTGGGCCTGGACGCCCCCTTCGTCACCGGACAGATCCTGGCAGTCGACGGCGGTCGGTCCCTGATCCTCGAAGGAAGCTGACCGAACGGTCATCTCCCGAAATCCGGGACAGGCACCATCCAGAAACGGCGGCAGGCACATAATCCAAGACAGGCACTACCCTGAAACGGTGACAGGCACAGATCCGAGATACAGACCGGGACAGGCACTGAACTCACTGCTTTGTCAGGGAAGTTGACCTCCATGATCAGGCAGTTCAAATTCCGAATATCGGGCAAGGAAAACCGGGACACGGAGGTATTCCCATGAACCGACTTATTGTGGCGGTAGCTCTGTCGACGCTGAGCAGCCTGACCGTGGCTGGCGGCATGTATCAGTGGACCGACGAGCAGGGCCGCACCCACTTCTCGGACACTCCACCACCAGACGCGGAAGCCGAGCACCGGGAGCTGCGCAGCCCGAAGAATATCGGCGACAGCGAAGGCCGTGCGGCACAGGACAGGACTCTGCGCATGCTCCGCGGTGACCGCGACAGGGAGGATCCGCAGGCGGAGCGCTCCCGGCAGATGGAAGAGCGCCAGCAAGAACAGGAGTGCCACCGGGCCCGCCAGAAGGTGAGCAGACTACAGGGCCGCGTCCAGTACCTGGACGAGGAAGGCAACCGGGTCGAGGTGTCCCGGGAACGGGTGGAACGCGACCGCCAGGAGCTGCAGGAATGGATCCGGCGAAACTGCTGAGCCTTGTTCCATGGGTGCTTCTGTGCATGCTGGCCGGCGCAGCTGGCGCCGGTAGCGACATCTACCAGTGGGAAGAGGGCCAGGGCAGCGCGTTCGGGGACCGACCGCCGCCAGAAGCCGACGCCCGGAAGCTGGACCTTTCCCGGGACCATCTCGAGCGCCTGGAGATCCACTACCATCGCCGGGAAGGGTTGTTCTCCGAGGCAGCGGAGCGACGGGCGGAAAGGGGCATCCGGAGCATTTTTCGCCACTACAGGCAGGATTTCGGCCTTGATGTACGCGGCACCGTACAAGTCAACATCCACCTGATCAAAAAGCACACCGACCTGCAGGAATGGATACGGTCGCGTATTGGCGACATGGGCCCGGTTCGCGGTGTGTTCATCCTCGACACCAACGAAGTGGCGATCTGGAATCACGGCGACGAGGAACAGGTACTGGCCACCCTGTTTCACGAGACCAGCCACGTCATTCTGCACCAGCTGGCCCCGGAAACCCCCATCTGGCTGCACGAAGGCCTGGCCCAGTATTTCGAGACCCTGGACCCGGACAATCCGGATGCACGGCCCGGGCCCCTGCCCGCTGCGGCACAGCGTATCCGCCAGTGGGTCGATGACGGCACGCTGATGACGCTGAGCGACTACCTGAACATTCCCGAAACCCGGTGGCGGCAGATGGCCCACGACCAGGATGCTGTGCCCTATACCCTGGCCTGGGCCATTGTCCATTTTCTCATGTCCCACCCCACCGGTGAGCGCACCCTGCGCCGTGCCCTCCATGACCTGGAAAAAACCGGCACCCGCCCGACACTGGAGCGCCTGCACCAGCTGTACCCGGGTGGGCTCAGACACATGGAGCAGCGTTTTTTCCACTGGGCACAGGAAGAGCTTTAGAGTGGCCCTTCAGATCTGCTGGCCCGGATTTTCAGCGGTAAGCGAGTTTCGAGGAAATCCCGAAGGGAACAGGACGAGCCCTGACAGGTTTGTGGGCGCGGCCGGGCCCAGCCGATCAGCCTTCAGACAGATACGGGTTCTTGAGACCCACTGACCACTTGCAGTCCGTGCGCATCTGCCCTGCTGCGGCCCCAAGGGCGCCTACAGGCTGACCTTCCACAATCGCTGGCCGGAGAAGTCGGCCTGTTCGAGCAATTCACGATAGGTGCGCTGTAACAGGGGGTGTTGCTCCTCGGGTGCCAGATCCACCAGTGGCCTGAGTACGAAAGCGTGCTTCAGGATCTCCTCCCGGGGCAGCTCGACCCCATCAATGATGCCCACCCGGTCGCCCCAGGTCAGGATGTCGATATCCAGGGTGCGGCTCGAGTACTTGCGCTCGCTGCGAACTCGTCCGTGGCGGTTCTCTATGCGACGCAGGCGATCGGCCAGCTCGCCGACGGAAAGATCCGTTTCCAGCGCGACGACGAGATTGAAAAAGGGTTCGCCGTCAAAGCCAACCGCTTCGCTTTCGTACACCGGGCTGAGCTCCAGCGAACCGAACTCACGCTCCAGCGCTTCCAGGCCGGAGCGAATGTTTTCCGCGCGATCTATGTTGGAGCCCAGGCTCAGATACACCCGTGCCATCAGCTGCGCTCACCTCGCTCGATCACAATGCCTACATCCCGTGAGCCGCGCAGGGCGCCGGGCTTGGACAGCCGCAGCCGCAGCCAGGCTACACCGAACTCCTCCATTACAATCTCCGCCACCTTCTCGGTGAGGGTTTCCACAAGCTGGTACTCCGAGGCCTGGATGAAGGAAATCAACCGCTTGCCTACCGCCTTGTAGTCGAGCGCATCATCGATATGATCGCTGCTTGCCGCCCGGTGAATGTCCGTGGCCATTTCCAGGTCCAGGCTCACGGTCTGGCGGATGCGGCGCTCCCAGTCGAAAATGCCGATCACGGTGTCGACCCGCAGGTCGCGTATGTAAACAATGTCCATTCACTTCCCCCGTGTATCATGCGAACCTTCCCCGGACTGCGATGGAGGAGTATAGCCCTTGGACCTCGCCCTCTTACAGGAAAGCTGGCAAATTCTGACACTGCTGTGCCTCGGTGCCTACCTGCTGGGCTCGATCTCCAGCGCCATCCTGCTCTGCCGCGCCTTCGGATATCCGGACCCGCGCACCCAGGGCTCCAGCAACCCCGGGGCCACCAACGTGCTCCGGGTGGCCGGGAAGCCCCTGGCTGCGGCCACCCTGGCCGCCGATGTCGGCAAGGGCGTGGTTCCTGTGGCCGTGGCCCTGTGGGCACTGGAGTTGCCAGTACAGCTTGCGGCGCTGGCAGGGCTGCTTGCGGTCATAGGCCATGTGGCGCCGGTTTTCTTCCGCTTCCGTGGCGGCAAGGGCGTGGCCACGGCCTTCGGACTCCTTTTCACCCTGCACTGGCCCCTCGGCCTGGCCGCGGGCGCCGGCTGGCTGGCTGTCTTCGCCCTGCTGCGCATCTCCTCGGTGGCCTCCTTGGCCGCCTTTGTGGCCGCCCCCGTGGCCGCCTGGTTCTGGCTGGCCGAAGCATTCTGGCCGGTGCTGGCCTTGAGTGCAGTGCTGTGGGCACGACACCAGAGCAATATCCGCAAACTGCTCAGCGGCGAGGAACTGGGATTCGGAAAGCGCGAAGGATAAACTCGTCCGGCCCCGACTCGCTCTCGCCCCAAGCCCCTCGAAATCACTGAGATCAAAACCAAGACCAAGACAGGCACTAACCTCACCACTTTGAGACTACTTTGAGACAGGCACAATCGGGACGGTTAGTGCCTGTCCTGAACCCGGGTTGAGCTTCACAAGGGCGCAGGCTGAGAACTCTCTGACACTGACTTTCTTATATCGCTTACAGCCCGAGGCTCGAGAGCTTGGTTATGCTTCCGTCACATTCTCACGGAACGGAGCCATGCCCCGCCCACGGAAGGAACAGGTCAACCTGGAAGCCACACCGTACTACCATGTAATCGGCCGCTGCGTGCGCCGCGCCCGCCTGTGCGGCCGGGATCCGCTGACCGGCGGGGACTACAGCCATCGCAAGGGCTGGATTCAGGCCCGTATGGCGCTGCTGGTCGAATGCTTCGCCGTGGATCTGGGTGCCTTCACCATCCTGGACAACCACTACCATGCCCTGCTGCATGTGGACGCCCGGCGCGCCCGCGGCTGGAGCGAGCAGGAAGTGGCACGACGCTGGCTGCGCCTGTTCCGCGGGCCCCAGCTGGTGCGCCGCTGGATGGACGGCGAGGCGCTGTCTGGCGCCGAGCACCAGCAGGTATATGAGTTCATCGCCGTCTGGCGCGAGCGCCTCTACGATCTGAGCTGGTTCATGAAGTGCCTCAACGAGTACATCGCCCGCCGGGCCAATGACGAAGACCACTGCAAGGGCCGGTTCTGGGAGGAGCGTTTCGTCAGCCAGGCCCTCCTCGACGACCCGGCCGTGCTCGGTTGCATGGTCTATATCGACCTGAATCCGGTGCGCGCTGGCGTCG
>SLJS01000373.1 GCA_007135015.1 Alcanivorax sp.
CCAGTTCCTCGGCGCTGAGTCCGTAGTATTGCGAGGAATCCGCCCCGCCCGCCGCTCTCGGTGAATCCGGCGAGGGTGCCGGTTCTTGCTGCCGGTCTGGTTTTTCCAGGATACCGGCCTTGTGGTCTTGCTCTACAGCGGCGAAAGTCTCGACCTGTGGTGAACTCGTGTGGCTCCCGAGGAAGACGCCTCCCGCGATGATCATCATCGACAGGAGTACCAGTGCTGTCAGGGTCGGATATCGCATCAGCCGTGGTGTCCGCATGAATGCATGGGTGGCAGACGGATGTGCCCGGCGTCGGGGCACATCCGCTGTGGCCCCGGTTTTTCCTTCAGAAGCACCAGAAATCGGTCAGGCAGAACTTCTCGTCCATGAACCCGACCATGATGCCCATGTCATGGTAACCCTGGTCCGGCCGATAGATCTGTGCATTCAGACGCATCTCGTCTCTGCGGGCGGTCTTCGGCGCATCCCGCCCCGGGGTGCAGATGCTCATGGTGGCGATATTGCCTTCATAGTTTTCCAGCCCGAGCCTGTGGGAGTCTACGGTCTCGGGGTACTCCGGGTGTGCGTCACTATCGCCAGTGCCCGGGCCGACGGGCTTGTAGGGGGAGCCCTTTTCATACCCGGCCAGGGAGTTGCACAGGGTTTCACTGGTGCTGGTGTTGGTCCAGGCGACATTGATGCCGTAATTGTGGATATGCCCGCCGGCGCCGACAAGCCGGTGGGTGCGATCGGACTGCCAGTCCCAGGTCACGTCTGAATAGCCGGCGGGAACCGATACCGTCGAGGTACCGCACTGGTCCACATCCATCCAGATGGGCCGGACCGAGTCCAGATCGTGATCGGCGGCGTCCTGGTAGATAAAGGTGTATTCGAAGTAGACGGTTTTCGGCTCGGGGTTCATGTTCATCAGGTGGTAGATCAGGCCCAGGTGATCCCCTTCGGCCAGATAGTAACCGTAATCGTCGGTGAGCTGTCCGGCCGTGCGCTCGTTCCCGGCGGCGAAGATGCGCTCGTTGCCGCCCGCCAGGGCCCCGAGCAGCTTGATCGGCTGTGGCGAGAAGATGCTCGGCCGACAGGTTACATCCGGGTTGGAGAAGTTCAGGTTGACCACATGATGGAGCATGACCCCGTTATTGAAGTTGGCCGTCTCGCCGTTTTCCAGTACCAGGTTTGGCTTGATCCCGACGATGTAGCAGTCTTCACAAGGCTTGTTCACTTCGAAATCGCCGGAGCCGGTTATGCCGTCGATCACCGCTGCCCGCAGGCCGGAAAGGCCCGCGATCTCGTTCCACAACTCGCCCGGGCCTTCTTCGGTGGCCGCCGGCAGATCAATGGGCCCCCAGCGTACCGTGGTGGTTTCCTCGTGCGCCGCGGCGACTCCGAAGGCCGTGAGGCCGGCCAGTGCGAGCGCCGCAATGGCGCCGGTGTGTCTGCGTACCATCTTCATGCCTCCCTTTTTCCGCCTTCTCTTCCCTGCATCCGTGGATCATGGCCTGCGCTGGCAGGCCGCGCGCATTGCTGGCCGCGGTGTCGCCGGATCCCGCCCGGACCGGAGGGTGTCGCAGGGCCTCATGACGCCTGCATCGCAAGAGCCCGGGTGCACCCGCGCCGCTTTTGACGTCTTTACTCAGCAGGGAGGAGCAGTATCAGTGGGAGGGCCGGTCCGTTGTCATTAACCAAAGCGGAAATAATCTTGTTAAAAGGGGCAATGTTAATGAGAAACAAAGCAATTTCTACGCATCGAAGGGGCCGAAGAAGGGGTCGAATCACTGTTTATTCATCCGGATCATGGCGGATCCGGGAGCGGAAGTCTTCGTCAATCCGCTCGACTTCCGCGTCGAGCTCGTCGTCCAGTTCCAGTTCACTGTTATCCAGGCGCTGCCGGGCAGTGGGCAGGCGAATCTCGAACTCCACTCCGGTAATGTCCAGCGGCTCGAAACGAAGCCGGTGACCGTTGCGCCCGGGCTGCCAGAGCAGACGCCATAACGGGCGCTCCGGGTGGCCGGGGTCGAAGCGGGTTTCACGGCCGCGGCCGCCGAAGTCTTCCAGCCGCTGTGTGGTTTCGCTTGCGCCGCTGCCAGCGGTGGTCACCTCCACGCTGCGCAGTCGTGCGCCGAAGGACCACTCCCGGGCATCCGTCCATTCTCCCTGCGTATCACGGCACAGAGGCTTGTGCTCCCGGACAGTCACATCCACCAGCTCCGTGATGACTTCACCGCTTTCCAGCTCGATCCGCACCGCGTAGCGGCTCTCCGGTGTGCTGATGTTGTGGACCAGGACCCGACCTTCATAACCCTTGACGATCTCGCTGACAAAGTACAGGCCCAGCCCCCGGCCGTGATGCTCGCGTGCCCGCCGGGTGGAAAAGCCAAGCTGGAACAGGCTCGAACGGTCTTCCTCGCGCACATGGGGGCCGCGATTGTAGATCCGGAAGCAGGCCTGCCCCTGCTGCTGCGAAAGGGTCATGGATACCGGGGCGAAAGGACTGGCATAGCCTCGCTTGCGGGAGAAGAACTGCGCGTTCCTGAGCAGGTTCTCGAGCATCAGCACCAGATGGTTCTCGGTGCCCAGCAGCTCGTCGGCGGGGGCAAGACGGACATGCCAGTGATTGTCCTCCAGGATGTAATCCTGTTCCGTGTCGGGCTCGGGCAGGGGTTCGTGGCGCACCAGCGCCAGCGCCCGCCAGGCTGCTCGTAGGGGCGAATAGACGGGCTCCCAGGGAAGCAGTGCGGCTTCCTCGTTGTTGAGCATGCGCTGGTAGTACTGCTCCTCGCATTCGCAGAGCAGGTTGCCGATATGCAGGGACAGATTGTCGGCGGTGGAAAGGTCGAGCAGGTCCCACAGATAGCGCATGGCATCAAGGGCTTCGCGGACCTGGCCGGGGTTCAGCGCCGCGGTATCGTCGCGTTCCGTACTTGCGGCGGCCTGCTGTAGCGCACCCTGTACCTTGTCGAAGCTGATTACACCGTTGTGGCGCACTTCGGCGGCAATGCTCTTGAAATGCAGGAACTTCTCGTCGTACTCGATGTATTCCAGAAGCCGGTCACTGATGAACAGCTTGAGCTTGTCCGCGTGGCCGGAATAGGTGTGCGCCTTGCGCTGGAGCTGTTTCCTGCTCTGCCAGAGTTCGTCAATCTGTTCGCGAAGGTGTTGCAGGTCGGCCTGCTGGCGCGAGCGCTGGCGGTGGTAACGGCGTAAATCCAGCAGCACAAGCAGCATGACAAGGCCCGCCAGGGGCCAGACCAGCCGGTCCGTCGGCCAGTGTTCGGGCAGGCCGTAGAAGGCGGCCAGCCCGGGTGAAAATACGAGCAGGAGCCAGCCGACGAGCACCAGACTGCCCACTGCCGTGAACCAGGGGAAGCTGATTTCCTGCACCCTGTTGCGGGGTGCGGCAACGGTTTCGTCGTTCATGGCTGCTCCCGGGTGATCGGTTTCCAGCAATAGGCGCCTTCGTCGCCAAAGGTGACAATGCCTTCTCCCTGCCTGCACAGTTTCATGAAGGTTCCGTCTCCGCCCATGGCCTGGTCCAGCGAGTGCCGCAGGATGCGGATGTGCTGTCGGTAGCTGGAATAGGAAAAGCGTTCCGGGTCGGCATCAAGCCTTTCGGCAATCTGCAGGGTGGTCAGTGGGCGGGGAGAGGCCTCCACGAGAAAGCGAAGGATCTTGCGCGGAGTGGGGCTCAGCGGGCGCCGGGTGTTGGCCGGGTTCATCAGTTTGCTTCCCCGCCAGTAGACCTCCCAGGTGGTGGTGTCCAGCGTCAGCTCGCCGCTTTGCAGCAGGTCGCCGGCGCCCGTCGCCCCCGGGCTGTTGATGCTCTGCTTGCGCAGTACCGCCTTGATGCGCCAGCAGAGCACGGATTCCACATTGCGCTGATGCTTGGCGATGAAGTCCCGGGCCCCGGTGCCCTCGAAAGCCTCCTGTTCGATGTCGGTGCCGCTGTATTCAGACAGGTAGATGACCGGCAGGCCGGGCCATTTTCGCTCCAGCGCCCGGGAAACCGAGAAGCCGGCGGCGGCATTGCCATTCATGTTCGCGTCCAGCAGGGCCAGGTCCGGGCGGTCAGTCTCGTCGGCCAGACGGATGTGCTGGCAGGCGGCCTCGGCGAACTTGAATACCTGCACCTGCGTGGGGCGTTCGTCGAACGCCGTGGCTTCCAGAACGGAACGGAATCGATCGATCCAGTGTGACTGGTCCTCGACCCAGAGGATGCTGGCCATGGGTAGCCCTTTGTTCTTCTCGGGTGGTTCCGTCGGCAGTGTATCACGGGCTCCATTCGGCCCGGATGGGCGGCCTGGCGAAAGTGAGACCGGTTTCCGGTTCCGGGCCTGCGGACGCGGGGTATGTGGCCTTCACGGGGCCTGGCTCGGCATGGCAGACCCGGCGAAGTGCCCCGGGAAGCCCGCCGGGGGCCGGCCTGTCGCCTGCTAACAGATTTTTCACCGGCACCGCCGATACTCCCCGCTAACGAACCCGTGGAAAGAGCCCGCGGGTTTACGGACAACATTCATAGCACGGGGGTAACGCCATGTTCACCGACATCCTCTACATCTGGTCCGATTCGCCGGCACTGTCGCTGGCGATCTGGATGATTATCGCCATCATGCTGCTCTACATGGGTCGGCCCCACGCGCACCAGCTGTTGCGTACCACCGGCCGGGCGCTTCACCGGGCCCTGCGCATGGGCGCGGCGAGCATTCGCCAGCTGGAAAACCGGCTCGAGCAGCGCAACCGGGAAGTGCTGCTGGCCCAGGGCCGCGAGAGTGCCGAGCGCTCCATCGAGCGGGAGTTCCAGCGCGTCAATGCCATCGTGGAGCGGGATCTGGGGCAGTATCCGGCCCTGCACCGCAAGCTGGCCGAAACGCTGGAGAAAATCGAGCAGGACTACCGTGACTCCACGGACAACGCGCCGCTGCCGCCGGCCTGGGCGGAAGTCATGGACACCGTGCAGAACCTGCCCACTTCCGGCGACCCGGCCGTGAACAAGGTGCTGGACAACATCCGTCAGGTCATCGAGAACTCCCACCAGCAGACCCTGAAGGCGTACCAGAAGAACCTGAACGAACGCCACAGGATCCTCGGCAGAATGCAGCCGCAATGGCGCGCGCTGGGCTCGACCATGGACAAGGTGCACCAGACCATTACCGGGCTGGACGAGCGCGCCAGAACCATCGACCGCCAGATGGACAGCTACGAGAGCATGCGCCGGGGGGACGACCGGGCGGTGGGAACCCTGACCTCATCGTCGCTGACCCAGTTCTTCATCTCCGGACTGGTGCTGGTGATCGCGGCCTTCGGCGGGCTGATCAACTTCCAGCTGATCGCGCTGCCCATGTCCGAGATGGTCGGCGGAGACGCCTATGTGGGCACCCTGCCCATGTCCGATATCGCTGCCCTGGTCATCATCATGGTGGAGATATCCATGGGGCTGTTCCTGCTGGAGTCGCTGGGCATCACCAGGCTGTTCCCGGTGATCGGCAACCTGGATGACCGGGTGCGCAAGCGCATGGCGATCGCCGCGTTCACGATCCTGGTGATCTTCGCGACCATTGAGTCGTCCCTGGCCTATCTGCGTGATCTGCTGGTCATTGATCAGCAGGCCCTGCAGCAATCCCTGGCCGGAGGCGCGGCCATCGAGTCGCAGTTCCGCTGGATTCCGTCCATCGGCCAGCTCGCACTCGGCTTCATCCTGCCCTTCGCGCTGGCATTCGTGGGCATTCCGCTGGAGTCGTTCATCCATTCGCTGCGAACCGTGCTCGGGCTGCTTGCCCTGGGCCTGCTGCGCGCCGTCCGCGTTATGGTCCGGATGACCGGTGGCATGGCGGATCATGTCAGCAAGATGCTGGTGAACCTTTATGACCTTTTCATCATGGCGCCGCTGAGCATCGAGCGGATGGTGCGCTATCACCGCGAGACGGCTGTCCGCCAGGCCGGCGGAGAGCAGGACGGGACCGGGCCCGAAGCGGTGGATGGCGAAGGCCGTCACCGCGGCGCAGGGAAGCCGGGCCCGGCGGACGCGGACCTGGCGCCGGGGAGGGCCTGAGCCATGACGGTCACCGAATGGGTACGCAACGAAGAAACGGCTCCGCGGGCGGGAAGGCCCGCGGACCGAAAACCGGAAACCCTGATGGAGGTACGAAAAATGATACGCAACGGATTCTACCCGTTTCTGGCCGGAATACTGGCCCTCATGCTCGCCGCGTGCAGTGAGCCGCCCGACAACAATCGCGCAGTCTTTCTGCTGATCGATATCTCCAGCGACTACGCAACGGAGATGGACAAGGCGGAACGACTGGGGAACTACCTGCTCGGCACCCTCGACGGCGGAGACTCGCTGGCGGTGGCCTTCATCGACAACAGCAGTTTCACCGAGCGCAATATCATCGCGCGCCAGACGTTCGAGCGTCAGCCCAGTACGAGAAATGCCCAGAAGCGAGCCTTCCAGGCGGAGCTGGGGGCGTTCATGGAGCGCTTCAGCGTGCCCAGCTACCACAGCGACATTACCGGAGGCGTGCTGCTGGCGCGGGACTACCTCGAGGAGACGGGCGCGGCGGAGAAGCACCTGTTCCTCCTGTCCGACCTCCACGAGGACGTACCACCCGGCGTGGACCGCAACGTGGCGCTCGGCCTGGATGGCGTGCGGGTCCATGCCATCAACGTCAAGCGCCAGCGGGTGGACAACCGCAATCCCCGCGGTTACCGCGAACGCATGGTGGACTGGCAGCGCCGCGTGGAAGATGCCGGCGGCGAATGGCAGATCGTCAACGACGTGGCGCGCCTGGACACCGCCCTGGCCCTTCGGTAGGCGGCTCGTGCAGGGCGGCGCTCGTAGCCCGGGTGAAGCGAAGCGGAACCCGGGCCGCGTGCTTCAGCTCCCCCGCCATTGTTGCCCGGCAGCTGTTGTGCTTTCATCAGGTACTTCGCAGGAGGGGGACCGGATGGCATGAGCGTTCTGGAGCTGGAGGGGATTTCGCTGGGCTTCGGTGGCGTCCAGGCCCTGTCCGGGGTGGATCTGGCCGTTGAAGAGGGCACGATCACCGCCGTGATAGGCCCCAACGGCGCGGGCAAGACGTCCCTGTTCAATGTGATCTCCGGCTTTTACCGTCCGCAACAGGGCCGGGTGCTGCTCGAGGGGCGGAATCTGACCCGTCTGCGCCCGCCCAGGCGGGCATCGCTGGGGCTTGGGCGCACCTTCCAGAATATTGCGCTGTTCCGCGGCATGACCGTGCTGGACAACGTCAAGCTCGGCGCCCATGTGCGCATGCGCACCGGCGTGTTTTCCGCCATGTGGTACCTGGGTGCGGCCCGTCGGGAGGAAGCGCGGGTACGCGAGGAAATCGAGCGGGAGGTGTTCGACTTTCTCGAGATTGATCATATCCGCCGCCACCCGGTGGCGGCTCTGCCCTATGGACTCCAGAAACGGGTGGAACTGGCCCGGGCGCTGGCCATGCGGCCGAAGATCCTGATGCTCGACGAGCCGGTGGCGGGAATGAATCGCGAGGAAAAGGAGGACATGGCCCGTTTCATCCTGGATGTGAAGGAGGAATGGGGGATTACCGTGCTGATGGTCGAACATGACATGGGCATGGTGATGGATATCTCCGACCGGGTCCATGTGCTCAACTTCGGGCAGGTGATTGCCTCGGGCGAGCCTGCTGTGGTGCAGAAGAATCCGGGTGTGATTCAGGCCTATCTGGGCTCCGGCGACGTCAACAGTCTTCGTGAGCGGTTGATGGGGGAAAGCGCCTGATGGACTGGCTGTTCTTTATTGAAGTCAGTCTGGCCGGCATCGGCGCCGGCTCGCTCTACGCGCTGACCGCCATTGCCTTCGTGCTGATCTACAAGGCCACCCGGGTGATCAACCTGGCCATAGGCGAGATGCTCATGGTGGGCGCCTACCTGTTCTTCGCCCTGGGCGCGGGCTGGTCGCTGTCCTGGTGGCTGGCCATCCCGATGGCGCTGGTCGGCGGCGGTCTGCTGGGGATGCTGCTCGAGCGGGGCGTGATCCGTCCGATGCTGGGCGAGAACCCGATCTCGGTGTTCATGGTCACCATCGGCCTGGGCAGCATACTGGTGGGCACGGTGGAGTTGATCTGGACCTCGGCACCGCGCAGCCTGCCCGGCTTCATGCCGGATGAGGCGATATTCATCGGCGAGGCGTTCATCGCGCCCAACACCTTCTGGGGTTTCGTGATTGCGGCGGTGGTGATCGCGCTCTTTCTGCTGCTTTTCAGGTTCTGGCGCGGCGGCGTGGCATTGCGCGCGACGGCTTCGGACCAGGGGGCCGCCTGGGCCATGGGCATCAACGTGCCCGCCGTCTACAGCCTGGCTTGGGGCCTTGCGGGCATGATTGCCGCGGGCTCCGGTATCCTCCTGGGTGCCATGTCCGGGGTTTCCCCGGAGATGGCCATGTTCGGCCTGACCGTGCTGGTGGTGGTGATCGTCGGCGGGCTGGACAGTGTCTTCGGTGCATTGCTCGCCGGGTTGCTGATCGGCTGGATGGAATCCGTCGTCGGCGTCTATTTGGGAGGCGAGTACGAACACCTGGTCACCTTCATTCTGTTGATGCTGGTACTGCTGGTCAGGCCCTGGGGCCTGTTCGGCAGCCACGAGATCGAGCGACTGTAAATGCGAATCGGATCCGCCAAGGAAAGCTATATCGCCGACGAAGCGCTGTTTGCCACGCGCACACAGTGGGTCTGGTTCGCCCTCCTGCTGGCCTCGCTGGTGCTGTTTCCCTTTGTCTCCAACCTGTACTGGCTCTACCTGGCCTGTCTTGTATCGATCAATGTCATCAGTGCCACGGGGCTGAACATTCTCACCGGCTTTACCGGCCAGGTCAGTCTCGGCCACGCGGCCTTCATGGGGGTTGGAGCCTATACCGTGGCCTGGCTGGACAACAATGCGCAGACGCCCTTCTATCTGAATCTTCTGGCTGCTGCCGGCGTGACCACCGCGGTGGGGCTGGTGGCCGGATTGCCCAGCCTTCGGGTCAAGGGGCTGTACCTGGCAATCGCCACCATTGCCGCTTCCTTCATCCTGCAGTTCGTGTTCATTAACTGGGAGAGCGTCACTCGCGGCACACGTGGCATCAATATCGAGCCGCCCGAAATCATGGGCATCGTGCTGGACAATCCCGATACCTTTTACTGGATGGTGGTGCCCATCATGGTGGTGATGGTGCTGCTGGCCGCCAATCTGTTCCGCACCCGGGTCGGCCGGGCCTTTATCGCCATCCGCGACCGGGATATCTCCGCGTCGGTGCTGGGGATCAGCCTGCCTGCCTACAAGCTCATGAGCTTTGCAATAGCCTCTTTTTATGCCGGCATTGCCGGCGGGCTCTACGCCTACTTCATGGGCTCGATCAATCCGGAGAGTTTTCCGCTTCTGATGTCGATCTTCTTTCTCGCCGCCATCATTGTCGGCGGGATGGGCACCATTCTCGGCGGTATTCTCGGTGCTATCTTCATGACGCTCACACCGGAGGTGCTCCGCTATGGAGTGGATCTGGCAAGCCCCTTCATCGACGAGCCGGGGGCCGTGCTGTCGCCGGTGCGCACCATCGTGTTCGGGGCACTGATCGTGGGTTTTCTGTTGTTCGAGCCTCACGGGCTTGCTGAAATATGGCGGCGCATTCGTCGCTTTTTCCATCTGTGGCCATTCAGGACCTGATCCCCGCAGGGAGGGAGGAAATCATGAAAGGAAAACAGATTCTGTCAGCGATCGCGGCGGTCCTTGCGCTGCTTCTTGCGGCGGCGATGCCGGCCCTCGCTGAAGAGAAGAATGATATCGTCATTGGCGGCTCCATGCCGCTTACGGGCCCCTTCGCCTTCGCCGGCATCCAGTTCAACCGGGGCCTGCGTGACTACATGGAGTGGCTCAACGAGCAGGGCGGCATAGAGGGCCGAAAGGTGCGCTATGTGGCCGAGGATACCGGATACGAGCCGGACCAGTCCGTGGCGGTATTCCGGCGCATCACCAGCCGCGAGAACGTGAGTTTCTATTTTGGGGATTCCACGGCATTCCACCAGACCATCAATCGGGAGCTCGACCGGCGGGACATCATGATGACCGGGGCGTCTTTCGCCTCGGAGCTCAATGACACCGAGCGCTACCCGCTGCAGTTCATGCATGGGCCGGACTATAGCGAGCAGGTGGCCATCCTGCTGCGCCATATCGCCGAGGAGGACCCCGGTGCCCGGGTGGCCTTTATCTATTCCGACACCGAGTTCGGCCGGGATCCCATATCCGCCGGCCGCGAAACGGCCGAAGAGCTCGGGCTCGAAGTGGCCGCCCGCATCGTGACCCCACCGGGTGCGGCGGATATCTCCTCGGCGGCGCTGGAGCTTCGCCGCGCGCGCCCGGACTACGCCATTTTCCATGGATACATTCTCGCTCCGATACCGGATTTCATTCGCCGGGCCCGGCAGATGGGAATGGAAACCCGGTTCATGGGCACCTACTACAGCATGGACCAGAGCATCATTGATGAGATGGGTGAGGCCGCGGACGGATTCATGGGCGTGATGCCCTACCGCTATTTCTATGAGGAAGATGCCGGGGAAAGCGAGCTGATGAGGGCCATCCATGAGCGCAATGACGAGTACCAGACCATCTATTACATCCAGGCCTGGGTGGCGGGCTCGATGATGGCCCAGATTGCCCGTGAGACCCTGGCGCGGGGCGAGCCGCTCAAGGGCTCGCGGATGCGTGCAAGCATGGAGGGTCTTGACGAGGTGGATACCGGAGGGGTGATTGGTGTGCCGGTGCGCTTCCGGGGCAACTCGCTTCCCGTCGGCCGCATCTATCGCGCCGACGTGGAGGCCGGCCGGATGGTGCCGGTCTCCGACTGGATCGATCTCGATTGAGTCGCACTGATACAGGGGCAGCCGTGAGCGAAAGCATTCTCGGAATCAGCAACATCGAGGTGGTATACGGCCACACCGTGCAGGTACTGCGGGGGCTGTCCCTGGAAGTGCCGCGGGGTGGCATTGTCGCCCTGCTGGGTTCCAACGGAGCCGGCAAGTCCACCACCCTCAAGGCGGTATCGAACCTGCTGTCACTGGAGAATGGCGAGCTGTCCGCCGGGCGTATTGAGTTCGACGGAAAGCCCACCGCTGGCACTGCCCCCCATCAGCTGGTGCGCGCCGGCCTCTGTCATGTCATGGAGGGCCGGCGCGTCTTCGAGGACCTCAGTGTCGAGGAGAACCTGGTGGCCGCCACCTATGCGCGCACGGGCCGCGAACAGGCGACAAGGAAGGATTTCAACCTGGTCTATGAGTATTTTCCCCGCCTGCATGAAAGGCGGCGGGCGCTGGCCGGCTATCTCTCCGGTGGGGAACAGCAGATGCTCGCCATTGGCCGGGCCCTGCTTGCCCGGCCTAAGCTGATGCTCCTGGATGAACCTTCGCTGGGGCTCTCGCCCGTGCTGGTGGAGGACATCTTTTCCATTATTGCCCGGATCAACCGCGAGCAGGGTGTGGCCATGCTGCTGGTGGAACAGAATGCCAATGTGGCGCTGGCCCTGGCCGACTATGGCTACATCATGGAATCCGGGCGTGTGGTGATCGACGGCAGTCCGGAAAAGCTGCTCGGAGACGACGACGTACGCGAGTTCTATCTGGGGATGGCCGGCGCCGGCGGTGAAATGAAGAGCTATCGCGAGGTCAAGCACTACAAGCGGCGCAAGCGCTGGCTGTCCTGACGGGGAAATTTCAGACCATGGCGACAACCGATCTGCCCGAACTCACACTGGCCCAGATGCTGCGGGAAAACGCCCGCAGGCGCCCGGACGCCACCGCGCTGCGCCAGAAGGAATACGGCATCTGGCAGCCGCTTAGCTGGACGGAGTATTACCGCCGTGCCCGCCACTTTGCACTGGGTCTGCGCGAGCTGGGCCTGGAACACGGCGGGCATTTCGGCGTGCTTTCCGAGAATCGTGTCGAATGGGTGATCGGGCAGCTTGGCTGCGGGATCGCCCGCGGCGTTACGGTTGGCGTCTATCCGACCAGCCCCGCCGGGGAAGTCGGCTATGTGCTTGGCCACGGGGACGTGGAGATCGTGCTCTGCGAGGATCAGGAGCAGACCGACAAGGTGCTGGAGGTTCGCGATCAGCTGCCGAAACTGCGCCAGGTCATTGTCATCGATACCCGGGGCATGAAGCACTATGACGAGCCGGGCCTGACCACCCTCGCCGAGGTGGAGCGCCTGGGCGAGGAACAGGATCGCATGACGCCGGGGCGGGCGGAGCAGCTGCTTGACGAACAGTCTCTCGACGAGATCGGGTTGATCATCTATACCTCGGGCTCCACCGGCCGCCCCAAGGGTGCGATGATCAGTTACCGCAATATCCGCGAGGCCGCGCCGGGGATCATCGAACGACTGGGCATGAACGAGCATGACAGCGTGCTTTCCTATCTGCCGCTGTGTCATGTGGCCGAACAGGCCACCACCAATTTTGCTCCCGTCTATCTGGGCATGATGGTGAACTTCGGCGAATCGCTGCGCACGGTACAGCAGGACCTCCAGGAAGTGGCGCCCACGGTGTTTCTCGGCGTTCCCCGTATCTGGGAGAAACTGCATTCGGCCATTCATATCAGGATGCTCGACAGTGGCTGGCTGCGGCGTGGAATCTACCAGCGCGCACTGCAACTGTGCGGGCCGATGCGCAACAGGGCGCGCAGTGACCTGCGGTTCCGGGAGAAGCTGGCATACGGGCTGTGTTACTGGCTGGTCTTCCGGGCGCTGCAGAATTTCACCGGCCTGCGCCGTTGCCGGGTGGCCATCAGCGGCGCCGCCCCCATTGCTCCGGATGTAATCGCCTTCTTTCGCACCATCGGCATTGAGCTTCTCGAAGTCTACGGCCAGACGGAAACCACCGGCATGGTCACCGGACACTATCCGGGGCGCTTTGTCCCGGGAACCGTGGGCGAAGCCACCCTGGGTGCGGAGCTCGAGGTCGCCGACGACGGCGAACTGCTGGTGCGTGGTGGAATGGTCTTCGAGGGCTATTACAGGAATGAGCAGGCCACCGCGAAGACCATTGTCGACGGCTGGTTGTACACCGGAGATGTGGTGGAGCGCCGCGACGGGCAGATCCGCATCGTCGATCGCAAGAAGGACATCATGATTACCGCCGGCGGCAAGAACCTGTCGCCCTCGGAGATCGAGCACGCGATCAAGGCAAGCCCGTACATCAAGGAGTGCATTGTCATCGGCGAGCAGAGAAAATATGTGGCGGCGCTGGTACAGATCGATTTCGACACGGTGGCCAAATGGACGGAGGAAAAGGGGCTGGCCTACACCACCTTCCGGAGCCTGGTGGAAAACGACCGGGTCCGGGAGCTGGTGGACGGGGAGATCGACCGGGCGAACCGGGAACTGCCGCCGGTGGCGCAGGTGCGTCGTTTTGCCCTGCTTCCCAAGGAGCTCGATCACGATGACGACGAAGTGACTGCCACCATGAAGATCCGGCGTGCCAACATTCATGAAAAATACGCGGGACTTATCGAGTCGCTGTATGAGTAGAGCAAAGCGGAGCGGGTCAGGGGGAAGCCGGAATGACGGAGAAGGGGGCGGATGAGTCTCCGCAATGGTGGCTGTATATCCTGGACTGTGACGGTCGACTGTACACCGGTATCAGCACCGACCCGCAAAGGCGTTACCGGGAACATCTGGCCGGCGGGACCAGGGCCGCGAAGTTCGCTCGTTCCGGCCGCAGGCTGGAGATGAAATACCGGGTGGCACTGGGCTCGCGCGCACTGGCTCAGAAAGCGGAGTACCGGGTCAAGCGGATCTCCCGCCAGGAGAAGCAGGCGCTGCTCAAACAGGCACCCGGTCCGCGAGCGCTGCTTGCCTTGCTCGGGTTATAGCCAGCCTGGATATTGCGCGAAACCACTGCTGCAACCGAACCCGGGTACGATCATACGGCCTCCTGAGAGTCTCCCGAGAAGGTGGTTTATGGAGACGTTTACGTCTCCATGCACCTGGCCTGGCTTCACCGCCGTCACGCGGCCAGCGGCGTATGGCGGTTTTGCGTGGCTTCGGCGCGCGGCCCCAACCTTGACCCATCCAGGGTCTGGCAGAGCCCGGCTCACTCTGCGAGCGAACGGCGTCTGCGACGGTCTCGCCCGGCAGGGTGTCGCAAAAGGGGTTTATAGCGCGTGCGGTAGCGCTGGTTGGAGCGCGAAAATCCCGGGATCTGGCATCATGCCGGAATCCGGGGTCTTCGCGGCCCGGAGTCCTCCTCCCACGAATTGTTCCCGGACACGAAGTTTGCGACCCCTTCGTTGCGAGAGGGACCGGCGGGGCATTGTTCCGCAGCGCCATCATTCTGCGGGAATTGTTCTGTTCATTCACAGGGTGCCAAAACCTTGATGGCGGTCAGTACCGTAATTGGGCCTGCCTGCTTCGATGGCAGCAGATTCATTATCCGGGAGACTCGAGATGAAACGGTATGCGGTATTGCTATGTGGTTCCGTGCTTGCGTGGTCGTCGGCACAGGGCGCCGAGATCCATTACGACTATGCGCAGCTTGACGTCATCATCGGCGCCGAACTCGAAAATGGTGATGAGTTTGATTATGACGGCGTCGGGCTGGAGGTTTCCGCGCACTTCGTGCCGAGCGTTTTCGGGTTTGCCGAGGCGAACAGCCGCAGGCTTGAGCTCGACGACTTTGATGCGGCTTTCAGCACTTTCAGCGTAGGCGCCGGTGTGCGCCATGGCTTCGTGCTCGGGGCTGCGGGACAGGCACTGGATGTCTTCGGAACGCTTTCCCTGGAGAACTACCAGCTGATGTCCTCGACACGGGGCTGGGGAGTCGGCGGTGGCCTGCGCTGGGTGCCCATGCCCGAGGTGGAGATCGCTGTTGGCCTGCGCTATGTGGATTATGGTTCCCTTGATGAGCCGGCGCCCGAGCTTGATGGTGATGTCGACGGCATTCGCTACAGCCTGCGTGGCCTCGTTCATCTCACGCGAAACAGCGCATTGCTGGTGGATCTTCGGTTTGGTGATCTGGAGATCGAAAATGGAGATTCCATGGACCTGAAAGAGCGGGAGGTGCGTCTCGGGTATCGGTGGTACTACTGATCGGTGGAAAGACCTGCGGCCGGCTGAATGCTCAGTCGGCCCGCTTCAATGCCTCACATTGAGCAGCTCGTGCAGTCGCCGCTCGTTGAATCCCTCGATTCGCTCCTTGCCGACAAGTATGGTGGGAATGCCACGGCCGCTGATACGTTCAAACTGCTCCCTGGCACGTTCGGACTGTTCCACATTGAGCTCGTGGTACTCAATGTCCCGCTCGCGTAGCCAGTGTTTGGTTGCCATGCAGGACGGGCAGAAGTCGATGGTGAATACCACCACCACGGGAAGCTCCTGACCGGCGGAGGTAACTGGAGCCTGCAGGAAGACAAGCAGCGTGCAAAGGTAGAGGACAATCCGCTTCATTACGGCGTTACCGTTGTTCCCGATAAGCTCTGGATGATCGGCAGGCCCTGACTGTTACAATCCGGCAGGCGAAAAGCTGGCTGCAGGCTGTTTTCAAAGCTCTCATGTGCCTGTAGGAGCAATGCTTGCAGCGCGAAGGCACCTCAACGGGTTCGCGCTTGCCCCTTTCCTCTTGCTCCTTGCTCCTTGCCCCTTGCCTCTTGTCCCTTGCCCCTCATTTCCCCAGCCAGAGTGATTCCAGGTTCGGCGGCATCCCCTGGTGCAGCTCGACCAGCCGCCGCAGGTGCTGCATGGCGTCCAGCTCGATGCGGGTGAACTCCAGGCCGGCGAGGCCATCTTCCACGCGCCGGACCGCTGCCTCGGCGGGGATGCGGATATCGGAGTCCTCCATGACCAGCACCAGTTCGCACGCCGTGCCGGAGGTGATTTCCGCAGCATCGTGAAGGGAAACGAGCGCACCCTTGAGCGACAGGTCCATCAGTTCGGCGGGCAGGATTTTCCCGTCGATGTGCAGATGGGCCGCACCGTCGAAGTGGATGCGCGGAACGCGCCGTTTTTCGTTGTCGCCGCTCATTCTCGCCCTATACCTCGATACGCTTGTACTTGACCCGCCGCGGCTGAAGCGCTTCCTCGCCAAGCTTCTTGCGGCGGTACTCCTCGAACTCCGTATAGGAGCCCTCGAACCATTCCACCTCGGAGTTGCCCTCAAACGCCAGAATATGGGTGGCAACCCGGTCGAGGAACCAGCGATCGTGAGAGATTACTATGGCGCAGCCGGGAAAGGCCAGCAGGGCCTCTTCCAGCGCCCGCAGCGTCTCCACGTCCAGATCGTTGGTGGGCTCGTCGAGGAGCAGCACGTTGGCGCCCTGTTGCAGCAGTTTCGCCAGATGCAGCCGGTTGCGCTCGCCCCCGGACAGATCCTTCACCTTCTTCTGCTGGTCACCGCCCTTGAAATTGAACCGGCCCAGATAGGCCCTTGAAGGCACTTCGTAATTGCCGATCTTGAGGATGTCCTGGCCGCCGGAGATTTCCTCCCAGACGGTGTTGTCGCCGCCGAGGTCCTCGCGGCTCTGGTCCACGTAGGCCAGCTCCACGGTCTCGCCGCGCACGATGTCGCCCTCGTCGGGCTGCTCATCGCCGACGAACATCCGAAACAGTGTGGTCTTGCCCGCGCCGTTGGGCCCGATGATCCCCACAATGGCGCCACGGGGAACGTCAAAGCTCAGGTTCTCGTAGAGCAGCTTGTCGTCAAAGCGCTTGGTGACATTGTTCACCTCGAAGACCTTCTCGCCCAGACGCGGGCCCGGTGGAATATAGAGCTCCTGGGTTTCATTGCGTTTCTGGAACTCCTGGCTGGCCAGTTCCTCGAAGGCGTTGACCCGGGCCTTGTTCTTGCTGCGCCGGCCCTTGGGGTTCTGGCGTACCCACTCAAGCTCTTTCTCCACGGTCTTGCGGTGGGCGGATTCCTTCTTCTCTTCCTGCTCCAGGCGTTTTTCCTTCTGTTCCAGCCAGGAGCTGTAGTTGCCTTTCCAGGGAATCCCCTGGCCGCGGTCGAGCTCCAGGATCCATTCGCAGGAGTTGTCCAGGAAGTAACGGTCGTGCGTGACCGCCACCACCGTACCGGGGAACTCGTGCAGGTAGCGTTCCAGCCAGGCCACGGATTCGGCGTCCAGATGGTTGGTGGGCTCGTCGAGCAGCAGCATGTCCGGCGCCGACATCAGCAGCCGGCAAAGCGCCACCCGGCGGCGCTCGCCGCCGGAAAGATTGGCCACCTTCGCGTCCCAGGGGGGCAGTCGCAGGGCATCGGCGGCGATATCGAGCTTGCGTTCCAGGTTGTGCGCGTCGGAAGCCTCGATGATGGCCTCGAGCTTCCCCTGTTCATCGGCGAGTTTCTCGAAATCCGCGTTTTCGTCCGCGTAGGCCTCGTAGACTTCCTCCAGGCGCTGCTGAGCGTGGCGGATCTCGGAGAGGGATTCTTCCACGATGCCGCGCACGTCCTTGTCCGCATCCAGCTCCGGTTCCTGGGGCAGATAGCCGATGCGGGTGCCGGGCTGGGCGCGGGCCTCGCCTTCGTATTCGGTGTCCACGCCCGCCATGATGCGCAGCAGCGTGGACTTGCCGGCGCCGTTGAGCCCCAGCACGCCGATCTTGGCGCCGGGGAAGAACGACAGGGAGATGTCCTTGAGAATATGGGTCTTGGGCGGGACGACCTTGCCCACCCGGTCCATGGTAAAGATGTACTGGGCCATAAGAAGTGACTGGCTGCCTGGAAATGGGCCCACAAGGTAGAACAAAGCGCGTCCGAGGGGAAGCCCGGGGGCGGGATCCGGTCTCGGGTATGACCCTGTCCAGTCGCTTCAGGCCTGTTCATGCTCCTGCGAATGCGGCGCCCAGACATGGAAGGTGTTGCGGCCGGCGGACTTGGCCTGGTACATGGCCTGGTCGGCACGGTCGATCAGGGTACCGGCGGAATCGTCGGTGTCAGGCACCACAATGCCGATGCTGGCGCCCAGGCGAAAGGTATTCTCTCCCAACTGCACCGGAGACTCGAACTCCCTGAGCAGTTTTTCCGCCACGGTGACGGCCACGGCTTCCGGGTGCCGGGCATGGAGCAGGATGCAGAACTCGTCGCCGCCGACCCGGGCGACCACATCCGTGTCCCGGGTGCTGTGCGCCATGCAGGCGGCCACGGTCTGCAGCAGCGTATCGCCGGTGCTGTGCCCATAGCGGTCATTGACGGGCTTGAAGCGGTCCAGGTCCAGGTAGAGCAGGGCCATGTCCGGGGGCTGGCGGCTCAGCCGGTCATTGAGCAGACGGTCCAGGCCCCGGCGGTTGACCAGGCCGGTGAGCGGGTCGCGCTCGGACTCATCGCGCAGTTGCTGTTCGCGCAGCTGCCAGTGGGTGACATCCTTGACCACCAGGCTGACGCCGGTAAA
>SLJS01000099.1 GCA_007135015.1 Alcanivorax sp.
GCATTCTATTTCGTGAGTATCGCCCACGGCAGTGTCGCGGTTGCCGCAACCCTGATGTACTGCGCACCGGTGTTTGTCTATCTCCTGTCCTTCACGCTCAGGCTGGAACGACCCACTGTGTTCAAGTGGGTGGCCATTTCGGTGGTACTGCTTGGTGTTGTGCTGCTTACGGGTATTTACGAGATTGGTGCGGGTGAGGTCACGCTGATTGCCGCCGGTGCGGGGCTGCTTTCCGGCCTGTCCTATGCGTTATTCATTTTTGGCTTCAAGTATGCCGCGCCCCACGGAAGCCCTCAGGCGATTCTGGTCATCGCGTTCGCGGTACTGGCCGCCATCCTCATCGGGCTGGGTGATGCCGATCAGACCGTGGCGGTGCTAAAAACGTCGAGCTGGCCACTATTCATTGCGCTGGGGGTGGTGGGCGCCGGATTATCGTTCATTTTCTATATCGTCGGCCTCAGACATACCGCGCCGGCTGTGGCGTCCATTGTGGCGATGGTCGAGCCGGTCACCGCATCGCTGTTCGGCGTCGTGGTGCTGGGCGAAAGTCTGGCCGCATTACAGGTTTTCGGCATGGGGCTGATTCTGGTCACGGTTACGGCACTGAGCGTATATGCCAGCGCCCGGGACGCACATCTTCCGGCCAGGGCCGGCTCCGTCGAGCCGTCTGATTCAGGGCAGCATCAATAAAAAGATACCCTGTTGCAGCCTTCCGAAACGGTGGTTTCCGGGCCGGGATCGGGACCCCGAAGCGGATTCCGGAGCAGGCGCCACGGCCTCCCGCCCGCTGCAGTGCGTCGGTATAGCTGTGAAACCCCCGTCCGGCGAGCAGGGCCCGGCCTCTTGACGGCGGTCAAGGCCGGGTTCGGAAGCCGTTGCCGTTTTTCCGTCGAAGGTCGATGCTTGTAGAGGAGTGGCGCGTTCCGGCATTTACTACGGCACAGCACGACACTGCGGGAGCCGGGCGTCGCTTTCGCCGCCGGGGTCCGGGGCATACGACCATTGGTTTCTTGTGTTTGCGGTGACAACCATGCCGCGCGACCGTGCAAGGGCAGGAAGAGGTGATGGAAGAACTCAGCACCAGTCGGGATCCGGGGAAACTGCGCGGCATACTCGATTATCTGGGAATGCCCGCTTTCGTTATTGATGTGATTTCCCCGCACGAGTTTCGTCTGGCCGCCATCAATGCACGTCATGAACAGATTACCGGCATGTGTCACGAGCAGGTGGCCGGCCGCGATATCGACGAGCTGCTTGACCGCTTCACAGCGGCAACCGTGAAGGCCAGTTACCGTCGTTGTGTCCAGGCCAAGGCCGCTACAGACTACCAGGAGACTCTGGACCTGCCCGCCGGAAGAACCTACTGGCAGACTACCCTGGTGCCCTTTCTTGACAAGGCAGGCACGGTGACGCGCCTGCTTGGCACGGCGCACGAGATCAGCAGCCAGGTGCACCTGGAGCTGGAAGCGCGTTATCAGGCCACCGTCATGAGCGCCTATCTGGAGGAATCACCAGACGGCATTCTGGTGGTGGATGCCCGGCACCGCATGAAGACCTGGAATCGGCGTTTTCTGGATATGTGGAAGATACCGGACGAGATCATGGAGTCCCGGGACGGTGATGCAGCATTGCAGGCGGTCCGTGAGCAGCTGGCGGAGCCGAAAGCCTTTGTTCGCCGTGTGAGTGAACTGTATACCGCGCTGGATGAGGAGGAGCAGGGGGTACGGGTCCCCATGAAGGACGGTCGGGTGTTGCAGCGCTTTTCCCGGGGGCTGGAAGGGCCCGACGGCGATTACTGGGGCCGGATCTGGTTCTATCGCGATATTACTGAACAGGAGCTTTTGACCGGCGAGCTGATACGCATGTCGCGGACGGACCCGCTTACCGGTGCCGCCAATCGGCGCGCGTTCATGGTGGCACTTGATGAGGAATACGCTCGTGCGCGTCGCTACGGCCATGAACTGGCTGTATTGATGCTGGATGTGGACCACTTCAAGCGGATTAACGATCACCATGGTCATGCGGCAGGTGACCAGGCCCTGAAGAATCTTGTCCGGCTGGTGGCGCCGGAAATGCGGGCCACGGACTGCTTTGCGCGCATGGGCGGGGAAGAATTCGCCGTCCTGTTGCCGGAAACCGGGTTGGACGCGGCCCGAAATCTGGCGGAACGGCTGCGCGACGCCGCGGCGGGCCTGAGCCTGACCAGCGAGAAGGGCGAGTTCGGCATCACCGTGAGTATCGGCGTGGCGCAACTGCAAGCGCAGGACACCGAACCGGAGGAGCTTCTCAACCGGGCGGACAGGTGCCTTTACACCGCCAAGTCAGAAGGCCGTAACCGGGTTTTTCCCTGATCCAGGGATGAGGTGGACCTTCTGGTCATCACCGACAGCCGGACAATCACGGCGGTCTGGTATGGCGACTTCCCCTTGCGTCGTGCCATCGAGGAGCGATCGATCCGCCGGATCCCTGTGCCGGGATTTCCCTCAATGGCTGCGGCTCAGTCCCGTGGCGGGAATTCCCCGCAAGGCAGGATAACGCGGCGCGGGAAGCATTTTCGGGATCGGGCCCATGCGGCGAATCACGGGGATTAGCCGATGGGCACGGTGGAGACTTCCACGCGATTGCGGCCGTTGCGCTTGGCCAGATAGACCGCATGGTCCGCAGCCTCGACCAGCTGTTCGGGCCTGCCGCTGGTTTCGGGGATGACCGAGGCGGTGCCGACGCTGACGGTGATATGGTCGGCGCATTCCGAGTGGCCGTGAGCCAGGTCGAGTTCCTCCACCGCGCGGCGCAGTTCCTCGGCCAGATAGGACAGGGCCTCGGGGCCGGTCTGCGGATAGAGCATGACGAACTCTTCGCCGCCGTAGCGGGCCGCCAGGTCTCCCGGGCGGCGGGCGAGTTCGCTGAGGGTCTTGCCGACCCGGGCGAGCACTTCGTCACCGGCCTGGTGGCCGTAGTGATCGTTGAAAGGCTTGAAGAAATCCACGTCGATGAACATCAGTGACAGCGAGGAACCGTCGCGCTGGCAGCGCTGCCATTCGCGCACCAGCACCTCGTCGAAGTGGCGCCGGTTGGCCAGGCCGGTGAGGCTGTCATGGCGGGACATCTCCTTCATCCGCTCGGCCAGTGCCTCGCTGCGGCTCTTCTCCAGTGCCAGCAGGCTCTTCTGCAGGAAGACCTCCCGGTTGCGCCGTTCGGCCAGCCAGCCGAGGATGATCGCCACCAGCATGCCGGCGGCATAGGTCTGCAGCAGCAGCAGCCAGTCCGGCGTCTCGGTCAGCGCGAGCAGCACGATCAGCCCGGTCAGCCCGCCGCCGACTACGGCGAAGATTACGGGCACGCACCGCAGCCCCACCATGCCCCCCACCACCACGGCGGCATGGATGGTGCCGATCATGGAGCCCTGGCGCATCAGCTGCGCTTCGCTGAGCACCGGAAGGGCCGCCACGATGGCCATGCCCAGGAAGGCGAGAATGGACCCATAGAGCTCGAAGGAACTGTCCAGGCTGGGCATCCGCGTCAGGATCACGCCCGCGACGACCACCAGGCCCAGCAGGCTGTAGCCCAGGGGCCAGAGCCCCAGCACTTCCGGGGGCAGGATCAGCAGCAGTCCGATGCCAAGTCCCAGGAAGAGGGCGGCCACGTAGAAGATGGAGGTACGGGCGACTGCGGCGCTTTCCAGCGCCTGATGGCGCCGGAACTCCTGCTCCAGGAAATCCGGAAAGTGCAGACTGCGGCGCATGCCGCCGTGGAGCAGGTCATTGAGCAGGGCGTAGCGGGTACTGTCGTGGTTGTTTGGCGACGGGGCTTCGGGGGAGGAAGGTTCTTCCTCCGGGGAGGGGTGAAGGACGACCACCCGAGGCTCGTCCGGCTCTCCGGCGCTGCCTGATTGTGTCATCCCGCGTTCTCCCCCCTGGCGTGTCTGCGGTGGCCCGGTTTGTGACTGTTCAGTCACGCGCATGATAGCAAATCGGCCTGTACAGAATGTAGCCGAATCGACGGACGGTTACTGCCTGTCCCGGGATGAACGGTGGACCCTGTCTTCCCGATGGGTAGCCGCCGGGACATCCTGTCGCTACAATCCGGCTGTCGAGTCAATCCGCAGGAATTTTCCGGTGAAACAGCATACTGCCACGACCCGTGCCCGCCTGTATGCCCCCGCCCCCTGGCGATGGTGAACCTGCCCGGCGCCTGAACGGCGCACGGTCGTTCTCTGTTTCCAACGTATCCAGCACAGGGGTCTTTCATGTCACCGGAACAACTCGCCCAATATGCCGAAGCCGGCTTCAACCGCGTTCCCGTCGCGCGCGAGGTGCTGGCGGATCTGGACACTCCGCTGTCGGCCTACCGCAAGCTGGCCAACGGGCCCTTCTGTTACCTGTTCGAATCGGTGCAGGGCGGCGAGCGCTGGGGCCGGTATTCCATGATCGGGCTGCCTGCCCGGGAGGTCGTGCGGGTCCGGGGCAACCGGGTCAGTCGCGATGACGGCAATGGGGCCGTGGACGAAGAAGTGGCCGACCCCATTGCCTGGCTGGACGCCTATCGTCGCCGCTTCCGTTCTCCTGTCGTGGAGGGGCTGCCGCGATTCAACGGGGGGCTGGTCGGCTACTTTGGCTATGACACCGTGCGCTACTTCGAGCCGCGACTGGGCCCGGCGAAGGGCCGGGACACCCTGGGGGTGCCGGATATCCTGCTGATGCGCTCCGAGGAGCTGGTGGTTTTCGACAACCTGCGCGGAAGCGTCTTCCTGGTGGTGCTGGTAGACCCCGATGACCGTACTGCTCCGGACCGGGCCCGCTCGCGCCTTGATGAGCTGCAGGCCGCACTGCGTGCACCGCTGCCCGAGCCCGATGATCGTCCCCGGGGCGAGGCGCTGGCGGAAACGGATTTTGTTTCCGAGTTTCCCCGCGAAAAGTATGAGGCCGCTGTCGAGCGCATTCGCGAGTACATTCTCGCGGGCGACGTGATGCAGGTGGTGCCCTCGCAGCGCATGGCCGTGCCCTTCGCGGCCCCGCCCATGGATCTCTACCGGGCGCTGCGCTACCTGAATCCATCGCCCTACATGTTCTATCTGGATCTGGGCGATTTCCAGGTGGCGGGCTCGTCACCGGAGATCCTCACCCGGGTGGAGCAGGGCACGGTTACCGTGCGGCCCATTGCCGGCACCCGCCGACGCGGGCGCACGGAAGCCGAGGACCGGGCCATGGAGCAGGAGCTGCTGGCCGATCCCAAGGAGATCGCCGAGCACCTGATGCTGATCGATCTGGGGCGCAATGAGGAGGAGGACCGGGCGCTGGAGGCGGAGCTGCTGGCCGATCCCAAGGAGC
>SLJS01000282.1 GCA_007135015.1 Alcanivorax sp.
CGATGCCCTGGGTGGCCAACCGGGTGACATGGCTCTAAGTGAAGGCGTTCTGCGTGTACTCTTGCCAGGGTCTTCGGAGCTTCTTGAGCTGGAGCTGGAAAGCGGGGCCTTCGAGGTACTGCTGCGTAGCCCCCTGCGTGATGCCGCTGAGCAAAACCTGGTTCCGGAACGGATGCTGGAAGTCGGTGATCTGCTGCTGGTTTCCACTGGAGAACGGGCTACAGTCGAGTTGTTCACCCGAAATGCCGCCGGTGGTTTCTCCCATGTCGCCGAGCTTCGCCTGCCGTATCTGGTCCAGAGTGGGGATATCCGCGCCGGCGAGTTGGCGCTTGCCGGTCAGACCCTGTATGTGGCGGCAGGGCAGGGCAACCTGCAGATCTTCGATATCTCAGCCTGGTTGGATGGCCGTTATCGCGAAGCGCCGGACATGAGGCATTACTTCGCTGTCACGGGCGATGTGGATACGCTGAGTCTGGGCCAGAGAGCCGTCTACACTGGCGTCAGCTATGTCTATCGTGGTGGCGAACCGGCCGAAAACCCGTTCGAACCGGGTGCCAGTATTGGCAATCTTGGCGGCGGTCTGCACACCATCGTCAACGACCTTCTGGTAATCAGCGAGCAACGACCTGAAGCCCGCGGCGTGCATCCGGCGGATGCGCCGGTTGAAATACAGTTCAATCGATTGCTGGATCCGGCACTGTTCGATTCCCGGCGTGATGACTGGCTGCAAGTAACCCGCGCCGGCGCCCCGGTATCTGGTCTTGTGTCCAGCCGTGTCGTCGGTGGTGCTACTCGCCTGTATTTCCATCCCGATTCCGCATTCGAGGATGACAGACAGTATCGGGTTCGCGTCTCTTCAGGCGTGACTGATCTGCACGGGGAGACCCTGGACGGAGATTACAGCTTCCGATTCCATGCCGTGGATGCCGACCCGCCGGTCATCGGCAATCTGGAACCGCGACATGGTAGTTGGCGTGGTGGCGATCGGGTGACTCTCCACGGCGACCATTTGGATAGCGATACCCGGATTGAATTGGGCGGGCAGGTGATTCCGCAGGTCGACATTCTATCCGTGCGGCCAGGGCGCATTGAGTTCCGGACCCCCGGGCTTGCCGAGGCCCCGATTGGGAACCGTGTGGCGGGACTGCGCCTGACAAATGGCGATTCTGACCGCGGCATGACCGATTTCCGCCCGGCGGCATTTACCTATGTGGCGGATCCGCGTATTGATGCGGTCGGGAAATTTGATCCGGCCAGTGGCGAGCTGGATATTGATCGCCGCCGCTTCCGCTTTGGTGAGCCTGCCTATGTCGGTATTCGCGGCAGCGGTTTTGGGCCGGACACCCGGGTCAAGGTGTTTGACCGGCCCGTGCCTGATCTCAGGCTAGAGTCCCCCGAATTGATCCGCTTCCGTTTGCCGGAGCGCAGCCTCGGGCGCGTGCGCTTGAGTGTTTCCAACCTGCCGGACGGCAGTGATGCGGTCACCGATGACAGCCTCCAGGTTGATCTGCATGGCGATGCCCGCCTGCAACTCAATTCGGGGCTGAGCCTCCGCGATGGCGACTGGCTGCTGATCCTCAATCAGCGTGGCGGTGAAACATGGGCGGAGCTCTACTCGACCGCAGAGGGTCCGTCACCAATCTTCATCAGTCAGATCGCGCTGGGTACCGGGAATGTCGCGGCGGCGGATTTCGACAGTGGATTCGCGGCCATCATCACAGATGAGCAGGCTGGCTTCATTGGCGTCGATTTCCGAGATCCCTATGTGCCGGAAATCACCAGCCGCCACGCCCTTGACATGACTGCGCCTGCCAGACTTCATCTGCGAGGCAGTCGTTATGTGCTGCGCACGGTCGACGGCTATCTGCATGAAGGTAATGTCTTCGGCACTCACTGGAACACCATTGAGGCTGCACCCGCGATTGACTCAGTCCTTCAGCACGACCGGCTTTACCTGCTTGGACCAGAGCGACTAGAGCAGCGACACCTGGACGAGCTTGATACCGTCGAACAGACTCTGTTCCACCGTCTGCTGCAGCCGCATACCGTTAAGGCCAGTCCCCAGCGCCTGTTGCTCATCGGCGATGCGGCATTGGAAGTGGTCGACAGCGGTGGTGTGCCCTTCGGCGGCCAACTGCAGTCTCTGGGGCTGGCTTCCGCACCAAACCTGCTTGATGCGGCACTCTCTGGCGAGTTGCTGGCCATGGTCCAGGAGCCGGATGATGGTCGGACCGCCGTCCTGTATGACATGCGGCCGACTTCCGGCGATTCACTGGACCTTCATCATCTGGCGGACCTGCGGGACATGGGGCCGGGCCGGATGCGCTTCGCCGGTGAGTGGATTGAATGGTCGAGCGCTGCCCGATACGGCAACCTTTCCGTGCCTGTGCCTAACCTGGTGGCCTTGTCACCGCAGCGCGGCGTTAGGGAAAGCCGCGATCAGGTTGCCCTGCGAGTGACTGGTGATCGTCAGTCTTGGGATAGCGCCATTCTCTCAATGCGACCCGAAGGCGATAGTCAGCGACTGCCGGGTGACAGCCGCTTGCTTGGCAGTTGGTTGCAGTTCCAGGTTGTTGGGGCGGACTACGAATTGGGTGCGCGCTATCAGGCCGAACTCTTCATGCCGCCAACAATCGGACTGGTGGGCGCCGACATCCAGTTCCAGATGCCCTGGACGGTTGGTACCGTGCCCTTGTTCGGCCACGGCCCGGTTGAAGTGCATGGACTGCAGCCGGCCGAAGTGATCGCGGAAACGGTGGTGGATTTCTCCCTCGAAGGGCAGTCTCTGCACGAGGTCGAGGAGATCCGGCTCGGCGCCGTGACCCTTGAGCCCAATCACTGGGCGGTCAATTCCGCCGGGACCCGCATCGATTTCCAGGCGGTCCTTCCCCATGCCGGCAGCTATGCCCTCGAGGCCCGACACCCCTCCGGCAGCGAATGGCTCCCGGCAGCTGTACGGGCCCAGTCGCCCCTTGGTATCGAACAGGTCGTGAGCGAACACGAACAGGGCGGGGATCAGGTCAGTGATTCGGGTGGCACCCGGGTCCGGGTGACGGGTAGCGGTCTGTCCGGTGATGTGGAACTGTTCTGGCTCGAAGAAGGACTGTCCACCCTGCCGGCCAACGCCAACATCAACTACTGGCGGGAAGCCGAGGCGCTGGTGTTTGAGTCACCTTCTGTGCGCCACGGTGGTCGTTATCAGGTAGCCGCGCGCAAGCCTTCCACTGGCGAGGAGGTTTGGGGCGAAGATGTCCTTGAAGGCGTCGACGACACACCGCCACGACTGACCGGCTATACGCCACTTGATTACGGCAGTGCCCTGCACCTGGATTTCAACGAGGCCGTGAACGCCGATGATTTCCAGGTCGTGATGGAGTATGAGGACTACTCCGGCAAGGAAGCGGAGAATGTCAGTGATCGCTTCGAACTGCGTGTCGCCGACAACCGTGTGACCCTGCGATTCCGCCCTGGCTTCGTATTTGAACATGACCGCCGCTATCACATTCAGATCGAGGGTATCCGCGATGTCGTCGGCAACCTGGCCTATCCGGAAGGCAGTTCCGGGGCTTCAATAATCCGGAACACCAACGCCACGCTTGTGGATGGCCAATTGGATGTGGCGCAGCGCTCCTCCGATACCCTGGCTCCGGTCGAGCTGGCGCTCCATCGTCTCGTCGATGATGCCCCGGTGGGTGCAGCCATGCAGCTCGTCCGTGGCCGGAGCTACCAGTTCCGTGCGACGGCAGTGGATAACCGCGACGATTTGGCCGATATCGGTTTCCGTCTCCGTCGCTCGGTGGACGGTGGCCTGAATTTCGGGCCGTTCGAGACCATCGAACATGGCAACGATGGCCAACCCGTGTTCTCCCACGATGTGCTCGAGCATCACGATGCTACGGTCTTCCGTCTGGAGGCCCGAGACAGTAACGGTAATGTCGCCACGCGGGATATTCCGGTGGCAGTGACGAATCCGGAAATCAATATCTCACCGGTCTACACACTGCCAGATCAGGTCGAGGAGATGAGTCGGGCGGATATCCGCTTCGATCTGAGTGGTGATGTGGATCTGGTGACCGGCGCAGAAATGTATGTGCGCGGGCATTGGTATGCGGTGGAATGGCCGGAACACACCGACGATGCCGGTACCGTCGCCCTGTCTTACCTGCATCCGCGACTGTCCGAGATCGAGCCGGAAGAGCACATCCATGTCACCTTGAGGGTAAGTTACGGCTTCACCGGCGAACGCACGCGTGAGGATAGCTATCGACTCGAGCTCGACATCACGCCCCCGGATGTCCACATTGTTTCGCCGGAAGACGGTGATCGCGTGCCCATGGGCGAGGTGACGCCGGTACACATTCAGGCTTTCGATCGCTTCGGTATTGAGCGCGTCGAAGTCAGCCTGGATGGTGGTTCCTTCGAAAGCATCACGCCCTTCAACCGATACGACCTCCTGCCGGAGACTCTGGAGCCCATCAACCTGCGTGTACGCGCCGCCGACCCCAATGGCAATGTCAGCGACCCGGTGGGCATTACGCTCCAGCCCTATGACCCCGAGGCGGGTGAGCCCGCACTGTCCCTGCTGGCACCCGACAATGGCTCACAGTTCCTCGAGCGTGAGACGGTCATGCTTGAGGTGCTGATGCGCAATATAAGCGAGGCGGATCTTTATCTTGATATCGGCGGCGAGCCTGCTGCCGAGCCGGTGGCTGTTCTGAGTCGAGATGCAGAAGATCCTCAGCGCTTCCCGCACGAGGTCCGGCTACCTGCCATGGAAAGTGATGGCGTGGTGGTCGTGCGTCTTGAAAGCGGCGGTCTCGTCGCACGACGCTTCCTGAATGTGCTGGCCAATCCGGAGATTGACCAGGAGCCCGAGCTGACACTGTGGCCGGATCAGCGGGTATTGGCCCATACCGAACTGTGGGTCGAGGCCGGCAGACCGGATGACATGCCGGGCTTCTCGGACGAATCGGAAGTCACGGTGGAAGACCCCGAAGGAGAGACGGTGGTTCACCGGGCTCCCTTCGACACGCCAGCTCTCGTAAGCCTCGGAGAAGGTCCTGGCGGAGTCCGGGTTGAAGCGACCCTGCGCGACCGCTCCGGTAACGAACGCATGGCGGAAGCCCGTCTTGAGCGCCTGGATTACTTTGGGGAGCGTGCCGGTACCCTGTTCGAGACCCCATCAGCAGATTGGGGGGTGGCCGGCCTTGCCGCCTTGCCGCCACGGCTTGATGCTCAGACTGCTCCGGCGTGGATCACCAATCGTGCCGGTGGTGGCGCTGAACTCTGGCTGAACGGCGAGCGTCTGGACCAGGTC
>SLJS01000076.1 GCA_007135015.1 Alcanivorax sp.
CAAAAACCGGCTATTTTTCGGTGGCCGTTTCACCAGAGTTTACCCCGATATTCCCGGCGGCGGTGCGCTCCTGAATGCCGAAACCGGAAGGCCCGCTGGCGCATGGCCGCTGGTGGACGGTGCAGTGCACGCGGTTGTCCCGGACGGGAAAGGAGGCTGGTACCTGGGTGGAGAATTTGATCGCGTCGATGGAGCGGGCCGGGAGAATCTGGCGCGACTCCGTCCCGACGGAAGCCTCGACCAGCACTGGGACGCGAGTGCCCGCGACGGCGCCGTTCACGCCATGGTGCTGCATGACAGCATGCTTTACCTGGGCGGCGCGTTCGAACAGGTCCACAGTGGCGGAATCACGCTGACGACCGGCGGGCTCGCCGCACTTGACGCTGAAAGCGGTGCGCCTGATCTGAACTGGATCATTTCTCTTGACGGTATGGTAAATGCGCTCGTGATCGAGGATGGGCGCCTGTATGCCGGCGGGGAGATCAGCGAGGTAAATGGACTGGAGCGGGAGAACCTGGTGGCCATGAACCTCTCCGGAGAGGTGATTCCCGACTGGAACGCTTCAGCCAACAACACAGTAAATGCCCTTGCACGGCACCAGGATCACCTCTATGTGGGCGGTCGCTTTACCAGCGTCAGCCACAAGGAAGGCCTGGAGGTTCTCCATCGCCGGCTCGCCGCATTCCACGCGGCCACGGGGAAGGTGGACCTGGACTGGGACGCCCACCTTTCGGACTGGGAGAGGGTCGAGGCTCTTGCCACCTTTGATGAAGGCATCATTGCAGGAGGTCAGGTTAGCGCTCCTGGCCCGGGCGCTGGCTTGACGTATACGGAGCAGATTGCAGGCATCAAACCCGCCCAGGGTATTTCTTTCAGCAGGAGCCTTGGCAGTAGTTGGCTTGGTCTTGCTCGTCGCATATACAGCCTGGAGGTGCTGGACGGGCGCGTTCTTGCCGGTGGCCTGCGGCGACTGTATCGGCTGGATGCGCAAACCGGCGAACCGATTGACGACATCGAGATCGTTTCCAACGGCCTGATTCGGGCAGTTTCCGCGCAAGGGGGGCATGCTTACCTGGGGGGCTCGTTCGACAAGATTGCGGGTGTTGCAAGAGGACGATTGGCTGCGTTTGATAGGGGCAGTCGCACACCGCTTGACTGGAATCCGGATTTTTCCCACAGCGTCAGGACGCTCCTGGTGAACGACGACCGACTCTATGTCGGGGGCGGTTTCATAAATGTCGGTGACGAATCCCGGCGCCGACTGGCCGCATTCGGCCTGGACGAGCTGGAATTGCTGGACTGGAACCCGGGGATTGAAGGAAGCCTGATAAATGCCATGGAGCTTGAAGGTGAGCTCCTTTTTGTGGGCGGGAGCTTCAATGAAGCAGCCGACACCAAACTCACCAATCTGGCTGCAATAAACACGATTTCAGGCAACGCACTGAGCTGGGCCCCGGACCCTGATGGCCGAGTGGAGGCGCTTGCCATTGCCAAGGGGAGGCTATACGTCGGCGGCAACTTCTCCAGCCTGGCAGAACAGACACGCCAACATCTGGGTGCATTCGAGAGCATCTCAACTCCTCAATCCATCTCCCTTTCGGACTGGAATCCGGGCGCCGACGATTCGGTCAATGCGCTGTTGAGCACCGAGGACACGCTCTATGTGGGCGGCCCCTTTGAGAACGTCAGCACAGAACCACGTAAGGGCCTGGCCAGCTTTACTTTGGGCCATGAACAACCGGATAACTGGGCCCCGGAGGTGGAAGGCACGGTACACGCACTGGCCACCACCGAAGAGCGCCTTTACGTGGGGGGTGATCTGTCGGCGGTCGATGGCAATAACCGGTTGAATCTGGCGGGCTTCAGCCTTGCCGACGGCTCGCTGTATAACGAAGGCAGCTTTGGCGAAAAAGGTACGGGAGGCCCCATTTCCTCTTTATACGCTTCAGGGAACACCCTGTTCGCCGGCGGCGAATTTACCACCGCGAAGGGAGCAGGCTTGATCTTTGGCCCATGGCCCCGACGCTCACGACTGGCTGTCTTCGATACCGACGAGGACCGGCTGCTCTGGTAGCGGGCCTTTCCTTTCTCTCGGGTTCATTTCCCCGCCAGAAAGGGTTCGCGGGGCAAATACGGCCCCTGCTACCGCCTTTGTAGGGGTGTAGGGGGGCTGCGATACTCTCCAGAGGGTGTCGCAGAAGCTGCGGCCGCTAGCAGGAACCAGGGTTGAAGGAGCACGTGCGCCTGAGGCCAGAACAAACGAAGTGCACGGCAAACGTAAACGTCACCATAAGAAAGTGCCAGGAACCCTCTGAAAAGCAACTATCATCGCTCTTTCCTTCGATTACAGGAGTGGTTTGGTGCAAAATCCGGGTCAGAGTGCCAGTTCTTGCGCGAACAGGGAGCAAGCCCGAGCGATGCAGATAGCCGCCACCAGTACAGGACAGGAGCCGGTCACTGCACCACCAGCACATCACAGGGCGCTTCCGCCAGCAGGTGCCAGGCAACCGCGCCGAGCAGCGCATCACCGAAGGCGGAGCGGCCCTGCTTGCCGACCACAAGAAGATCCGCCTTACGGTCCTTTGCGATCTCGAGCAGCTTGCGCGGCGGATAACCGGGCTCCGAGATACAGGATACGCTGTCCTTGTCCAGGCCCGCGTCATGCAGCAGCTGTGTCATCATCATCCGGGAGTCCTGTCCCACCTTGTCCCGATATTCATTGATGAGCGCGTCGCTGACACCGGCGTGGATCATGTTCGCCTCATAGGGGCCCTGATACACATTGGCAAGATGCAGCGCCGCCTGTGGTGCCACCGCCGGGACGAATTTCAGAGCCCGCAGCGCGGAATCGGAGAAATCGGTGGCCGCCAGCACGTTGCGGTATCCTTCTGTCGGCTCGGTGCGCACCACCAGCACGGGCACTTCCGCCCGATAGACCACACGCTGGGCAGTGCTGCCGATGGCGAAGTCACGCGCGCCGCCGCTTCCCCGGGCGCCCACGACCAGCAGATCATCCGTCGCGGCGGCTTTCGCGATCGCATCCGTGGCACGGCCTTCCAGAATCGTGGGCTCCATGGAGAAACCTGTTTCCTCGCGCACCCGGGCGATCAGCCCGTCCAGGGCCTCGGCAACCTTCTGATAGACCTCTTCGTCCGCCGCCGGCTGGCGGGCCATTTTCTCGCTCAGGGTGCGCAGGACCGAACGCTCCAGCGCGTGCGCGACCCGTGCACGCTCCAGCCCCAGCTCGGCGGCCAGCCGGGCGCCGCGGAGTACCGCCCGTCGGGCGTCATCGGAAAAATCGGTTCCCACCAGCAGTGAATGAATGCTCGTCATAAGGCTGCCCTCCCTTGTCAGCGGCCCGATGCGTGCGGAATGCTCGGGCAACCGTCACAATATAGCGCCGGTGCCGGACCGATGAAAACGCTTCCGGCACAATTCATGACCTGTGTCATCTGTGGAGCACTACGCCCATGCGTTCCGGCCAGGGGATGGTTTCGACACTGGTGAGCAGCACCCGGGATCTCTTTCCCGTCCTGGTGGTGATCGCCGTCTTCCAGATGCTGATCATTGGCGAGCCCCTGCCCGACACCCTGGGACTGATTCAGGGGATGCTTTTCGTCGTCCTGGGGCTGACACTGTTTGTCTACGGGCTGGAACAGGGGCTGTTCCCCGTGGGGGAATCCATGGCCCATGCCTTCGCCCGCAAGGGGAGCCTGCCCTGGCTACTGCTGTTCGCCTTCTGCCTGGGCTTCGCCACCACCATCGCCGAGCCGGCGCTGATCGCCGTGGCAGCGGAAGCCGCGCAGATGGCAGCGGCGGAAGAGCGCATCGCCAATACCGCCGAAGCGCGGGAGGCCTGGGCGCTGGGCCTGCGGCTGGTGGTGGCGCTGGCCGTGGGCAGTGCCATCGTGCTGGGGGTGGTTCGGATACTCCGGGGCTGGCCCCTGCACCACCTGATCATCGGCGGCTATGTGATCGTGGTCGCGATGACCGGCTTCGCCCCGGAGGAAATGGTGGGCATCGCCTATGACGCCGGCGGGGTGACCACCTCGACCATTACGGTGCCGCTGGTGACAGCGCTCGGCGTGGGTCTTGCCGCCTCCATCGAAGGGCGCAACCCGGCGGTCGACGGCTTCGGCCTGATCGCCTTTGCCTCGCTTACGCCCATGATATTCGTGATGAGCTACGGGATCTTCTGGTGATGGAAACACTGGCCCTGTTCGAGACAACGCTCTGGAGCACCCTGCGGGACGTGGCGCCCATCATAGCCGTCATCCTCGGCTTTCAGGTGCTGGTGCTGCGGCGAACGATTCCTCGGCTCAAGCAGGTGCTTTACGGGACGGGCTGCGTAATCCTGGGACTGGCGCTCTTTCTGATGGGGCTCGAGCAGGCACTGTTTCCCCTGGGTCGCTCCATGGCCGAACAGCTCACGGACCCGGAGTTTCTCCACGGTGCCAATGCGGGCCTGGAGTCGGTGTCCACCCACTGGTATCACTATCATGCGGTATACCTGTTTGCTTTCACCATGGGGGCGGCGGCCGTGATGGTGGAACCGGCGGTGATCGCGGTTGCCCTCAAGGCGAACCAGCTCTCCGGCGGCGCGATCAATGCCAACGGACTGCGCATTGCCATCGCCCTCGGTGTGGGGGTCGGCATAGCCATCGGGGCATTGCGCATTGTCACCGGTGGTTCGCTGCATCTTTTCATTCTTGCGGCCTACACGGTCGTGATCCTGCAGACAGTTTTTGCGCCCCGGCACATGATTCCCCTGGCGTACGATTCCGGTGGCGTATCCACTTCCACGGTTACAGTACCCATCGTCGCCGCCCTCGGCCTGGGTCTGGCGGAAAGCATCCCCGGGCGCAGCCCACTGATCGACGGTTTCGGCATGATCGCCTTTGCCGTGATCTTTCCGGTGATCTCGGTACTGGCTTATGCGCAGCTGGCCCAGTGGTGGCATGGCAAAACCGACCACAATACAATCTCACAGGGAGAGGAACCATGAGCTTCAAACTCATCATTGCCCTGGTCAATGGCGATTGCAGTGAGAAAGTGCTGCGCGCCGCCCGCGAGGCCGGTGCGCACGGCAGCACCATCATCAACAACGCCCGCGGCGAGGGCAGCCATCCGCACAAGACCTTCTTCGGTCTGAATCTTACCGACCAGTGCGACGTAATGCTGTTTCTGGTGGAGGCCGGATGCGCCGATGCGGTGCTGGAGGCTATCAACGAGTCCGCCGGGTTCGAGCAAACCCGGGGCGCCGGCATGGCGTTTCAGGTGGATGTGGAAAGGATGGTGGG
>SLJS01000254.1 GCA_007135015.1 Alcanivorax sp.
CAGCACCCGCTCCAGGCCCACCGCCACGCCGGAGCACTCCGGCAGGCCCGCCTGCAGTGCCGCCAGCAGGGCCGGGTCCGGGTCCATGTCCGGCGAGCCGGCGCGGGCGCGCAGGCGGCGGTCCTGTTCGAAGCGTCGCCGCTGCTCCGACGCATCGGTGAGTTCCCGGTAGCCGTTGGCCAGCTCCAGGCCCGCGAAAAAGAGCTCGAAGCGTTGTGCCACGGTCTCGCCGTCGTCGTCCTCGCGGGTTTTCGCCAGCGCCGGGGACCAGCCGGGGAAGTCCGTGATCACCACAAGCCGGTCCCGAGGCAGGCCGGGCTCGACCACCAGGGCCATCAGGCAATCCACGAGTTCAGGGCGGCCCAGGCCGTTCGTGTCTGCCCCCTGCTCGCGTACCCGGGCGGCCAGCTCCGCCTCCGGAGCACGGAGCGGGTCCAGGCCGGCATGTTCCCGGAATGCATGGCGAAAGGTAGTACGTACTATCTGCCGGGGCGCCAGTACGGGCTGCAACAGGTCCACGGCTTCATCGATCAGTTCCTCCAGGCTGAAACCGGGCCGGTACCACTCCAGCATGGTGAATTCCGGATTGTGCCGGTGACCGCTTTCGCCGGCCCGGAACACCGGTGTGATCTGGTAGATGGGCCCGCTGTCCGCGGCCAGCAGCCGCTTCATGTGGTATTCCGGAGAGGGTTGCAGCCAGCCGTGACCGGGCACCGCAATGCAGTGGATATGGGGCTCGGTCACGCCGTGGCGGGCCAGCACCGGGGTCTGCACCTCCAGCACGGCGCGGCGGGCGAAGAATTCGCGGACATGTCCGTAAAGCCGGGCGCGGGCGCGCAGGGCTCCGGGCGTCGCCGCCGGTTGCCAGGCAGCCGGGTCCGCGGGGCTCATCAGTCCCTCACGCGGCCCACGTACTCACCGCTGCGGGTGTCCACCTTGAGCACCTCACCTTCCTGGATGAAAAGCGGCACCTGGACCACGGCACCGGTGGACAGCGTCGCCGGCTTGCCGCCGCTGCCGGCGGTATCGCCCTTCACGCCCGGGTCGGTCTGCACCACTTCCAGTTCCACGAACTTGGGCGGCTGCACGTCCAGGGGCTCGCCGTTGAACAGCACGATCTCGCAGATGTCCTCTTCCTTGAGCCACTTCTTCGCGTCGCCGACGGCCTTCTCGCTGGCGGGTTTCTGGTCGAAGGTGTTCGGGTCCATGAAATGCCAGAACTCGCCGTCGTGGTACAGGTATTGCATCTCCACTTCCATCACGTCGGCGGCTTCAAGGCGGTCGCCGGACTTGAAGGTCTTCTCGATGGTCTTGCCGGTGCTGAGATTGCGCAGCTTGACGCGGTTGAAGGCCTGGCCCTTGCCGGGCTTGACGAATTCGTTCTCGATGATGGAGCAGGGATCTCCATCCAGCATCACCTTCAGTCCGCCCTTGAATTCATTGGTAGAATAGCTCGCCATAGATTCACCCTTGGCTGGTCTCCGGGGAACCTTCCGGGGGGCCATGCCCTGCCACAGAGGTTCCGATGTCGTCACGAACGCGCGCAATCATAACGCAGTCCAGACCCGACTGGCAGGTGCAGCAGGCCGAAGCGGTGACCAGCCCGGGCGAACTGGCCCGCCTGCTGGGTCTGGATATTGCGGATCTGGCCGGCACGAGGCGGGCGGAAGAGGAGTTTTCGCTGCGGGTTCCCGGAAGCTTCGTGGCGCGCATGGAGCCGGGAAATCCCCATGATCCCCTGCTGCGGCAGGTCATGGTCAGCGGCGAGGAAATGGATTCACCGGCGCGCTTCGGCCGCGACCCGCTTGAAGAGAGCGCGGCGACCCCGGTTCCCGGGATCCTCCACAAGTATCCCGGCAGGGCGCTGCTGATGGTGACGGGGGCCTGTGCGGTGCATTGCCGCTACTGCTTCCGCCGCCATTTCCCCTATCCGGAGCACACGCCGGCGCCGGGGCGGCTGGAACAGGCGCTGGAGTGGCTGGCCGGGCGCGAGGATATCGTCGAGGTGATCCTCAGCGGAGGGGATCCGCTGACCGTGACCGACCGGCGGCTCCGGGAGCTGGTGGAGCGCCTGGCCGCAATTGACCATATCAGGCGGCTGCGGATACACAGCCGCTCGCCGGTGATGATCCCCGAGCGCATCACGCCGGAGCTGGTGGATCTGCTGGGTGACGCCCGCTGGCAGGCGACCCTGGTGGTCCATGCCAATCATGCCCGGGAGCTGGTTTCGCCGCTGGACCGGGGCGTGGCAGGATTGCGCGAGGCAGGTGTGTGGACGCTCAATCAGGCCGTGCTGCTGGCGGGCGTGAATGACACCCTGGAGGCCCAGCAGGCCCTGTCACTGGGGCTTTTCGAGCACGGCATTCTTCCGTATTACCTGCACCAGCTGGACCCGGTAGCCGGGGCGGCCCATTTCGAGGTGCCCGACGAGCGGGCCCGGGAGCTCCACGGGCAGCTACGGGCCACCCTTCCCGGCTACCTGGTACCCACACTGGTCCGCGAAACCCCCGGTGAATCGGGCAAGATGCAGGTATGAGCACGCTCCCGCTGGTCGCTTCGGGCACGGCGCCTGCTGGCGCCTTCGGGCACGCAGCGCGAGGCGCTGCTTCAGGCACGGTCGCTGCGCGACCTTCGAGGACGCAGCTCTGCGAGCTGCTCTGGGCCGCCCGCTGGAAGCGGCCGAAGGCCGCGTGCCGGGAGGCGCCAACGGCGCCGTGCTGGAAGGGGGCGTCAGCCCCCGTGCTCGGAGCTTCCGAAGGAAGCGTGCTCAATCACCAATTTGCAAGGGATGGAGCACTCGCTTACAGTTGTGATATTAGTCACAGGAATAAAAACAACAGGTTGCCGGCCTCTTTTCAGGTGCCCCTTTAAAAGAAGGTGCTTTGATCATGGATCAACAATCCCAGCGGATCAGGCTGAAACTGCCCGAGCAGGATCTCAGGACCCTGACGCTGGGAAGTGACCGGCCCGCGAAGCTCCGCAACTGGGTTGAGCAACTGCCCATGATGAACATGGGCGAAACCTCCCGGCAGCTCTATCAGTACATCCAGGAACTGAATCGCCTGGAAGTGGCGCCCCGTACCCGCTTCGAGTTGCTGGAAGTGATCCGTCCGGTGGTCCAGCAGGTCTGCACGGGGCTGAGCAAGCATTATCTCAACCAGGCGCTGGTGCTGCCGGAAAAGGCCCGCCGGGTGGCAAGCCTGGCGCAGTCGCTGCAGGGGCACATGGCCAGTGGCTACAAGCTGGTTGTCGCCAGGGGGCTGGGCAAGCTTGGCGACAAGGACATGAAGGATGTGGTGGTAACGGCCCTGCACCGGGCCATCACCGCGCTGAACGAGACGCTGCTTCGCTGTTACCAGCTCTATTTCCCCACGCCCCGGCATCTCTGGATGGAACTGCATCAGCTCTATCTGCTGGCGGAGCTCAATCGCCTGGAGCATGTGGAAGTGGAGGACCCGGAGTTCGGGTTGCTGGAGTCGTCCACGGTCACGGACGCCTACGGGCGAGCCCTGCTGCTGGCCACCTGCAAGCCCAATCAGTTGCGGCAGCAGGAACTGTCGCTGGTCTATCAGGCCACGGAAGAGTGGAGCGGTTTCATTGATGTGAAAATGGCCGCGGACAACGATGATCTCTTCGTTTTCGATCTCAGCGCTGATCGGCCGCCCACCTACCGTACCCACGCTTCGGCCGGGGCGGAAACCAGCCGGTACATCGAATCCGGCGAACTGGTCAAGCGGCTGGTGTCCTCGATTGCGGGAGAGAAACCTTCCGACTTTCATCTTCCCCGGGGCATGAGCGACACGCTGGTTAACCATCTGCAGCGTGCCTGGGGGGCGCTGACCGAGCGCTCCTTCCGCCGGGTGGATCAGGAGATCGCTCTGGAAATCTGCCTGGGGCTGGGAGCGGTGCACTACTTCGTTTCCGACGGCGAGGATTTCGCCAGGCTGATGGGCGACAGCCGGCACGCACTGCTTGCCGACGAGGAAGACAACCCCTTTCTGCGCAAGCGCGCACCGCAGCAGCGTTCCCTCCCCGCCGATGCAGACCCCTGGGCAGGTGCCTATGACGGGGGTGCTTACCGCATGGCCCAGGAAGGTTCGGTGGAAAACATCGATCTCTCGCGGATCACCTCGGCGCTTCAGGAACGCAGGGGCGAATCGAAGACGAAGTTCCACAAGCATGAATGCCGGACCGTGAATGTGAGCCCCGGGGGCTACTGTCTCGCCTGGGAAGGCGAGACCCCGGCGCAGCTGCGAACCGGCGAGCTGATGGGGATCATCGAGGAAAGCAATCCGGAGTGGGCGCTGGGGGTGATCCGCTGGGTCAAGCAGTTGAGCAGCCAGGGTGCGCGTTTCGGGGTGGAGTTGCTGGCGCCTCGCGCCATGCCGGCCGGGGGGCGCGTGATCAAGAAAACCGGTGAGCCTGCCGAGTTCCAGCGTGTGCTGCTCCTTCCGGAGCTCCATGCGATCGGGCAGCCTGCCACGCTGGTGGTGCCGAGCGTGGGCTTTCAGACCGGCTCCCGGGTGGAGCTGGTGCATGGCGGCAAGGCGCAGCGGATCCAGCTGCAGCGCAAGCTCAACAGTACTGCCAGTTTTGGCCAGTTCGAGTTCCGTCTGCTTGGCGGGCAGTCCGGTGCGTCCCGACAGGGTGCCGAGGAAGCTGGCGGGGACGATTTCAATTCCATCTGGTCAAGCCTGTAGACAAAGTCCTGCATGATGTGGAAGCGCCCGGGGCGCGTCCCCTGCGCCCGGCTCCGGATGGGCCGGGCCCGATGAAAGGTGTTCTGTCCACTTGCGTAAGTTGCTGGCTTGGGCACAATGGCCGGCTCGCGAACAGGAAAAGAGGTCCCGGAGGGCCCGGAATGGTGCGGATCCCGCATGAGCTATAAACTCGAAACCGTTCGTCTGCTGATCGCCCATGATTCGCAGGACGAGGCGGAACAGTTGATGAACGCGCTGCGCAACGCGGGCAAGGCCACGCGGGCGGAGCTCGTGCTCAACGAGGATGATCTGCTGCGGGCGCTGAAGGCGGGCGCCTGGGAAATGCTGATTACGCGCCCGCAGTTCGGTTCCTGCGAGTACACCACCGTGATCGGCCACCTCAAGCGTCTCGGCAAGCCGGTGCCGGTTCTGGTGCTGGTGGATGATTTCAGTGCCACGAGCATGCGCGAGGTGCTTGAGGCGGGCGCCCAGGCCGCCGCGCCCGCCGACGACCGGGACCTGGTGATGCTGCTGGTGGACCAGCAGGTGGAGACCCTGCGCCTGCGCAAGGAGCTTCAGCAGACCGAGCTTTCCCTCC